>JBILYW010000604.1:0-2775 GCA_044377555.1 Pseudomonas sp. | reverse complement strand
TGGCAGTGACGCTGTGACCACGGCGCAGTGCTTCTTCCAGCAGTTGGCTGCCGGCACGACCGGTAGCCCCGATAATTGCAATTTTGCTCATGACACTCTCCTGTTGAATGGATTGCCCAGCTTTTTTACATCACCACTTCATCTCGCCCTTGGCCACCTTGGCGCTGAGCTCCAGCGAAGACTCTTCGCCCAGCTGCGGGTAACGCTTTTTCATCGCGGCGATCAGCTCGCCCGAGTCCTTGGCCTTGATGGTTTCTTCGTCAAACGCCTTGATGTAGTCGCGGGTGAAATGCACGGCTTTCAACGAATGGTCGCTCTGGCCCAGGTAATGACCCGGCACCACGATTTTCGGTTGCAGGCTGTCGATGCGCTTGAGGGTGGCCAGCCATTGCTTGTGGGACTGTGGTGTCTGGGTGTCTGCCATCCATACGTGCAGGTTGTCAGCCACCACCACGCCACCGACCACGGCTTTAAGCGACGGGATCCATACAAAGCTGCGCTCCGGCTGGCGGCCGGCAAGGCCCACGACATCCAGTTCGCGGCCTTCAAGCTCCAGGGTGTTGCCCTTCAGGACCTGCGGCACGATCAGGCTGGCCGGCACATCCGCGCCCATTTGCGGCCCCCAGAACGCCAGCTTGGCGTCCTTGGTCTGGTTGATGTGCTCAACGGTCGGCCCCGAGGCCAGGACCTTGGCGTCCGGGAATGCACGGGTCAGGGTTTCAAGGCCGAAGTAGTAATCCGGGTCGCCATGGCTGATGTAGATGGTGGTCAGGTGTTTGCCGCTGGCGCGAATCTTGTCGACCAACTGCTGGGCCTGGGCCTTGCCGAACTGGGCGTCCACCAGGATGGCGTCCTTGGCGCCACTGACCAGTACCGAAGACACCGGGAAAATCGCCGCCGCGCCGGGGTTGTAAACGTCCAGGGTCAAAGGCGCCGGGGCGGCAGCGGCATGCGCTGCAAAACCCAGCACAACCGCGCTGAGGACGAAACGGCGAAGGGTCGAAAATCCAGTCATGGGGGGGTTCCTGAGTCAGTGGCCAGAGGCGGCAATGAACAGAGCTTAGTTGCACGATCCCCAACTAAAAATGCGATGCTTGAACATAGTTTGTTTCAGATATCGGGCAGATCATGGATCGTCTTATCGCAATGCGGGTATTCGTCACCGTCGTCGACCTCGGCAGCCAGTCCGCGGCAGCCGACCACCTGGACCTGTCGCGCCCTGTGGTGTCGCGGTATCTGGCGGAGCTTGAGGAGTGGGTGGGCGCACGCCTGATGCACCGCACCACACGCAAACTGAGCCTGACCGCGGCGGGTAACGAAACCCTGCCCCGCTGCAGGCAACTGCTGGAACTGGCTGACGACATGCAGGCCGCCGTGGATGTGCCCAGTGATGCGCCACGCGGGCTGCTGCGCATCAGCGTCAGTACCTCGTTCGGCCAGGCGCAATTGGCTGCAGCGGTCACCGACTACGTCAGGCTCTACCCCCAGGTCAGCATCGATCTGCAAATGCTCGACCGTACGGTGAACCTGGTGGACGAACGCATCGACCTGGCCATTCGTACCAGCAACGATCTGGACCCGAGCCTGATCGCCCGCAAGCTGACCGTCTGTCGCTCAGTGCTTTGCGCCTCACCGGCGTACCTGAGTGAACATCCGGCGCCACGCCAGGTCGACGATCTGAGCCAGCACAACTGCCTGACCCACTCCTATTACGGCAAGAGCCTGTGGCATTTCACCCGCCATGGTGAAGAGCTGTCGGTCCCGGTACAGGGCAATATCAGCGCCAACGAAGCCAGTACGCTACTGAGCGCCACCCTGTCTGGTGCCGGGATTTCACTGCTGCCCAGCTATCAGGCCGGGGTGTATGTGCACCGCGGCGAACTGGTGCGCCTGCTGCCCGAAGCAGAGCCTCGCGTGATGAACATTTACGCGGTGTACGCCTCACGCAAGCACATGCCCGCAACGTTGCGCAGCATGCTCGACTTTCTCGCCGCACGTTTTACCGATGAGCCCCTGTGGGACAAAGGCTTGCGGGCTAGTCCATTTGAGGGATGAAGCCGGACAGGACCGCTCGTACAACTGGCATGGCAACAACCTGGGTCTGAACTAGCCTCAACGCTATGACGTCAAGGGAGTAAATGCCGTGACTACCAAAACAAAAACAAGATGTATGACCGTATTTATCGTTTTTGCTGCCGCTGTCCTGTTTACGGGGGCTTGCTACAGAGCCGAGCAAACCCGGCAAGCAGCAGGATTTACCGCCAGTTGTAATGGCGGGCATTGCAATGCCATGTTCAGCGCTCTGAGGTAAGGAAGCCTCAGGGTCTGTTGACGACGCGGCTCACAACCAAACGTCAACAGCCCCAAGAGCATCAGGACGGGCTGACACTGTCAGTCCGCCCTTTTCGAAACGCACTGGGCGACGTCCCGCTCAGGCGCCGAAAAAACCGCGCAAAATATGCCGGGTCGGCAAAGCCCAGACTGTCCGCCACTTCGCTGACGGTCATGGGCGTGTAGATCAAATGTCGCTTGGCTTCCAGTATCAGCCGT
The DNA here is from genome assembly GCA_044377555.1 of Pseudomonas sp. Taxonomy (GTDB): domain Bacteria; phylum Pseudomonadota; class Gammaproteobacteria; order Pseudomonadales; family Pseudomonadaceae; genus Aquipseudomonas. The sequence continues at coordinate 225 of JBILYW010000604.1, read as the reverse complement.
TGATGGATGATCTGCAGCGCCGACTGCCCCGCCAGTTCACGGCAGATGCTGTTCAGGTGCGCCACTGAAATCCCCACCTCATGCGCCAACTGCTCAACACCGGGTTGCGCACGAAACTGCTCCTCGACGCGCTGATTGAACAGGCTCAGGTACTCGCGCCCGCGCTGCGGCAGCTGCTGCGCCTCACGCTGCTGAATGACCTGGCGCGCGACCCACACCAGCAGC
>JBILYW010000603.1:0-2780 GCA_044377555.1 Pseudomonas sp. | reverse complement strand
CCTGGAAAACATCCTGGGTCAGGCTGAAGAGCTGCTGGAAGACTGATCCAGAAGTTGCGTCGTCTGAGCTGCCCTCTTCGCGAGCAGGCTCGCTCCCACAGGGATCTACATAGCCTGTGTGGGAGCGAGCCTGCTCGCGAAAGCGGTGGCTCATGTAACGCTGGATTGAAGGATTCACCTTGGTAATCGAGAACCCCATGCCTCAACCGCGTCCTTACAAAGTTGCACTCAACGGCTACGGCCGGATTGGTCGTTGCGTCTTGCGTGCGTTGTTTGAGCGAGGGGCTGCTGCCGGGTTTGAAATTGTTGCACTCAATGATTTGGCCGATATGGCCAGTCTCGAATATTTGACGCGCTTCGACTCCACTCATGGCCGGTTCCCCGGCGAGATACGGATCGAAGGCGACTGCCTGCATATCAATGGCGACTGCGTGAAAGTGTTCCGCAGTGCCACCCCCGAGGGGATCGACTGGGCTGCGTTGGGCGTTGATCTGGTGCTGGAATGCTCCGGCGTTTACAACACCCGCGCCGACGGCCAGCGTTTTCTTGATGCCGGGGCTCCCCGCGTATTGTTTTCGCAACCGATGGCCAGCGACGCGGATGTCGACGCAACCATCGTGTACGGCGTCAACCAGCACAGCCTGACCGGCGAAGAGCGGCTGGTGTCCAATGCCTCCTGCACCACCAACTGCGGCGTGCCGCTGTTGCGTTTGCTGGACCAGGCGTTTGGCCTTGAGTACGTGTCGATCACCACCATTCACTCGGCAATGAACGATCAGCCGGTGATTGATGCCTACCACCACGAAGACCTGCGCCGTACACGCTCGGCGTTTCAGTCGGTGATTCCGGTTTCCACCGGCCTGGCCAAAGGCATCGAACGCCTGTTGCCGGAACTTGCCGGCCGAATTCAGGCCAAAGCGGTACGAGTCCCGACCCTGAACGTGTCGTGCCTTGATATCACCCTGACCACGGCGCGCGACACGGACGCCGCGGAAGTTAACCGCGTACTGCGCGAGGCTGCCACCAGCGGCCCGCTCAAAGGCCTGCTGGCCTACACCGAACTGCCCCACGCCAGTTGTGATTTCAACCATGACCCGCATTCGGCCATTGTCGATGCCAGCCAGACACGCGTTTCCGGCCCACGGCTGGTGAACCTGCTGGCCTGGTTCGACAACGAATGGGGTTTTGCCAATCGAATGATCGACGTGGCAGAGCACTATCTGCACGTTACCCACCCAAAAACTGCTCTCTAACATTAGAAACTCAGGAATTGCGACCCATGACCGTGTTGAAGATGACCGACCTCGATCTGCAAGGTAAACGCGTACTGATCCGCGAAGACCTCAACGTCCCCGTCAAGGACGGTGTAGTCACCAGCGATGCGCGCATCCTTGCTTCGCTGCCGACCATCAAGCTGGCGTTGGAAAAAGGCGCGGCGGTAATGGTCTGCTCGCACCTGGGGCGCCCGACTGAAGGTGAGTTTTCGGCTGAAAACAGCCTCAAGCCGGTGGCCGAGTACCTGAGCAAGGCCCTGGGCCGCGAAGTGCCGCTGGTCAGCGACTACCTCAATGGCGTCGAGATCAAGGCCGGCGACATCGTGCTGTTCGAAAACGTGCGCTTCAACAAGGGCGAAAAGAAAAACGCCGACGAACTGGCCCAGCAATACGCTGCCCTGTGCGACGTGTTTGTGATGGACGCTTTCGGCACTGCCCACCGCGCTGAAGGTTCGACCCACGGCGTCGCCAAGTTCGCCAAGGTTGCGGCTGCTGGCCCGTTGCTGGCTGCTGAACTGGACGCACTGGGCAAGGCGCTGGGTGCGCCGGCCAAGCCGATGGCCGCTATTGTTGCCGGCTCCAAGGTGTCGACCAAGCTTGAAGTGCTCAACAGCCTGAGCCAGATCTGCGACCTGCTGATCGTGGGTGGCGGGATCGCCAACACTTTCCTGGCCGCTGCCGGTCACCCGGTAGGCAAATCGCTGTACGAACCTGATCTGCTGGACACCGCTCGCGCCATCGCCGCCAAGGTCAACGTGCCTTTGCCGACTGACGTGGTTGTGGCCAAGGAGTTCGCCGAAAGCGCCGCTGCTACCGTGAAGCTGATTGCTGACGTGGCTGCTGACGACATGATCCTGGACATCGGCCCGCAAACCGCCGCGCATTTCGCCGAGCTGCTGAAGTCGTCAAAGACTATTCTGTGGAACGGTCCGGTTGGAGTGTTCGAATTCGACCAGTTCGGCAACGGCACCAAAGTGCTGGCCCAGGCTATTGCTGACAGCTCGGCGTTCTCGATTGCCGGCGGTGGCGACACCCTGGCTGCTATCGACAAGTACGGCATTGCTGACCAGATTTCCTATATATCCACCGGTGGCGGCGCATTCCTTGAGTTCGTCGAAGGCAAAGTACTGCCTGCGGTTGAAGTGCTGGAAAGCCGCGCCAAAGCCTGATGGTGTTTCAGGCCCTGAAAGGAAGCATGGACATGGTCAAGTTGTTACCGCTGTTGATGGTCGCGGGCTTTTTGGCCGGTTGCGCCAGTTCCGGCCAGCCAGTGCCCGAGGCTGCAACCCCTGAAGAGAGCGGTTGCTACCAGGCTGACTGGCAGGCGCAAAGCGTACCGCTGGTCAATAAACGCTCAGGGCCTGAAGCGCTGGAAAAGTACGAGTCGCCCAAAGCTTCACAAGAGCGCGGTTGCCCCTGATTTGAAATACAGCCTACTTGTGGGAGCGAGCCTGCTCGCAAAGGCATCAGCACGGTGAGGCAGATTTACCGAGTTGCCTGCATCGC
>JBILYW010000602.1:0-2784 GCA_044377555.1 Pseudomonas sp. | reverse complement strand
GGGGGGGGTCGAGAAGCCGCCTTCCTTTCGCTGCCGAAATCGTTTTTAAAGCCCAATCAGTAAACTCCGCACCAAGTCTTTGCAGGCCGCGTCTGTTCACATTTAAGTAGGCTGTCTCAGGCGCCCAATCTCGGGATTCTCCAGCCAATCCACTCCGAAACCTGTATACTTCTTGTCCGTTCGCGTCAGGTTTTTACGCCACTGATGCAGGACTTATCTTCCGGCACACGCCGGCCATTGCTGCAAGCACAAGGTTCAACGTGCTAGCGCACGCTTTACCTTTTGACGTGGGACGCCTCTTGCGTTCCGTCACTTGCCAGCCATCACTCTGACAACCCACGGACTGCTGTCCGCTATCGCCTGCCTGTCAGGAACTCCGGGTTGTTGCGCCTGCCGATTTCGGCCTTTCGTTGCGTCTGTGACGTCTGCGTGCACATAAAAAAGGAGAAAGGAATGTTCCAACTTTCCACCCTCACTGTGTTGCTGCTTCTGTTCTGTTTCTATGGCCTGACTTTTCTGGTCTCTTTGCGCGTGGGTCGCAAGGAGGAAAATGTCGACGGCTATATGGTTTCCAATAACTCCATCGGTTTTGGCATGTCCGCCGCCAGCATGACGGCGACCTGGATCTGGGCCGCCTCGTTTTATGCCGCTGCCAGTGCGGGCTATAAATTTGGCCTCTCGGGAGCGCTGCATTACGGCTTCTGGGGCGCGCTGATGATTCTGTTCATCTACCCCTTTGGCCGGCGATTCCGGCAACTGGCACCCAAGGCCCACACGCTTGCCGAGATCATGCACGCCCGGCACGGGCGCTCCAGCCAGATGATTCTGGCGGGCTCCAATATTGTCGGCAGCCTGATCAGCCTGATGGTCAACTTCACTGCCGCCGGGGCGCTGGTGGCGGTGCTCTCGCCGCTGAGCTTTACCCACGGGGTGCTGATTGCGGGTGTCGGGATTCTGACATACACCATCTGGTCGGGGTTTCGTTCATCGGTACTTACGGACTTCGGTCAGTTGTTCGCCATGATCTTCGCCGCCGTGGTGATTATTCCCATTATTTTCTTCCAGCTGGGCGGGCCGGAAATCTTCACTCAGGGCATGCCGAAAATCACGCCCGAGCAAGCCAGCTTCTATTCGAAAACGGCGATTCTCGAACAGGGCGCACCTTACTTCGTGGCCGTGCTGGCCTACGCCATCGGTAACCAGACCATCGCCCAGCGCCTGTTTGCGGTGCGTGAAGACTTGATGAAATCGACCTTCGTCACGGCCACCATCGGTTATGCCTCGATTGTGATCGGGCTCGGCATGCTGGGCTTTCTGGCGCTGCTGGCCGGTATCGAGCCGCTGGATGGCGACCTCAACAACCTGATCCCGCAGATGGCTTCGACCTATTTGCCGCCTTTTGCAGTGGGGCTGTTTTTCATCATGGTGATCGGGTCGCTGTCATCCACTGCCGACTCGGATCTGTCCGCGCTGTCTGCGCTGGTGATGACGGATGTCTATGGCAAGAACATTGCCAAGGGCAAGCCCAATCCAAAAACCATGTTGTTTGTCGGGCGCCTGACCATGGTGCTGGCAACGATGCTGGCGATGATCTTTGCCAGTATGAAGCTGGACATTCTGACCATGCTGATTTTTGTCGGCGCACTGTGGGGCGCCATCGTGTTCCCCGTGATTGCCAGCCTGTATTGGGAACGGATTACCAATGCGGCGTTTACCAGTGCGGCGATCGCCGGCTTTGTGATGTTTTTGGTGGCGCGTTTCGAGCTGCTGGAGATGCAGGGGCTGGTGGCGCTGTTTTTCGAACTCTGCGCCTCGATTGGCGGCGGGGTGGTGATCGGCCTGATGGCATTCGGCTTTTTGGGTAAACGCGCCGGCTTTGTGCTGGGTGCACTGGCCTTTATGGTGTTTGCGCCGTTTGCGTTTGGTTTCTTGCGTGATTACCCGGTACTGCTCAGCTCACTTACGGCCTATGGCGTGAGTACGGTGGTGTGTGTGCTGGTGAGTTTACGGTCCAACCAGACATTTGATTTTGACTGCATCAACGAGCGTGTTGTGGCCTTCCACCACAACGCGGAACCTGCCACTGAAAAAGGAGCCATACCATGTCCAGTTTCGCTTTGACTGTTTATGTACTGATCTGGCCGGTCATCGCGGCCGCCGTGATGCTGACCCTGTGCGTCAGCCTGTGGCGCGATATGCGCAAGGCCAAGCGTGAAGGAACGGATCTGGTTTAACGTCAGACCACTGCCCGAGTACGAAGGCGGCGATTGGCAACGCTCCATCGCCGCCTTCGTGCCTCGGCAGCACTTACAAACCGCGCCATGTTTCCCCGGATTGTGTAGGGTACTTCTGGTCTTTATCAGGAGCTGGCCATGAGCCCATTTGAATTCAAGCAAGTTGATGTCTTCAGCACGGTTGCACTCAAGGGCAACCCGGTGGCAGTGGTGTTGAACGCCGACCGTTTGACCGATGCGCAGATGAGTGACTTTGCGCGCTGGACCAATCTGAGTGAAACCACCTTTGTGCTCAAGCCGCAAAACCCTGAAGCCGATTACCGCCTGCGTATCTTCACCACCCTTAAAGAACTGCCGTTTGCCGGGCATCCGACGCTGGGCAGTTGTCACGCCTGGCTGGAAGCCGGGGGCAAGCCCGGGGGTGAAGAGATTGTCCAGGAATGCAGCGCAGGCCTGATCAGAATCCGTCGCCAGGGCGAGCAACTGGCCTTTACTGCACCACCCCTGTTGCGTGCTGGTGCTGTCGAGGATGCGCTGCTGCAGCGTATCT
>JBILYW010000601.1:0-2788 GCA_044377555.1 Pseudomonas sp. | reverse complement strand
ATTCCGTTTTCGATCCCGCCAATCAGTTGGTCCATCGACTGATCGCCGGGTTCGATATTGAGGTTGGCCATGCGGTCAATCGGCGGCCGGTTCCAGCCGCAGGCGCGGCTGTTGGCCACGCCTTCAAGGCCCGAACGGAACTGCGACAGCGCGCCGCCCAGCGGACGCAACAGCAAGCCTTCGCGAATCAGGTATTGCTTGTGCGCGGGGGTACCGTCGTCATCGAAGCTGTAGCTGGCCAGCTGTTCCGGGATATCGGGGTCGAAGGTCACATTCAGCAGTTTGGAGCCGTACTGCAGGCTGCCGAAGTCGCTGGTTTTGACGAAACTGGTGCCCGCGTAATTGCGCTCGTCACCGAGGATGCGGTCCAGCTCCAGCGGGTGGCCGATGGACTCGTGGATTTGCAGGATCATCTGGTCGGGCATCAGCAGCAGGTCGCGTTTGCCGGCCGGGGTGTTGGGGGCCAGCAGCAGCTTCAGGGCCTGATCGGCGACCTTGGGCGCGGCGCCGATCAGCCCGCAGCGGCTGATGACATCGGCGCCACCCTGCTGGCCAAAATTCTCGCGGCCCAGGCTGCGGGTCTGGCTGTCGTTGCCGTCATAGGCGGTGACGCTCATGCCCGGGAATACAAAACGCTGCGCCCGGCGCAACTCGGCGCCTGCGCTGTTGAGGTAGATCTGCTCGACGTGATTGAGGCCGAGCGACACGTCCCAGCTCACCAGACGCTCGTCCTTGGGCACGGCGGCGGATTCGGCACCGAGCAGCTCGAAGCATTGGTTGAGTGACGGGAAGGCCTGGTCGAGGTTGGGCGAGAAGTAGTCGGCGCGCTCGTGGGACACCGGCTCCTGGCTCAGATCGAGCAGTGCATGGGCTGCAATCAGTTGCGCCTGGGCTTCGGCACGTTCGAGGGCCGCCTGCAAACCGGCCAGGGACAGGTCATTGGTGGCGGCGTAGGCTTCGACGCCCTTGAGCCGCACCGTCAGCATCGCGCCCTGGTCGTGATTGAATGAAGGAGGTTCTGCGACGTTCTTGCGTACCGACAGGTATTGCCCGGACTCACGTACATAGCGCAGCGAAAAGAACTCGGCCCGGGTGCGCAGTGCGGCAAAGCGCTGCTTGAGCTGAGGGTAGAAATCGAACATGCACAGACCTCCGAAAAACATACAGGTCTGTGGGAGCGGCGGTGCGACGATTCGGCTTGCTCGCGATTGCATCGCCGCGGTTTGCCTGAAAAGTCCGGGCGTCTGCATCGCAAGCAAGTCGAATCGTCCAACCGCCGCTCCCACAAAGGGATGGGTCGCCTGGCGCGTTAAACCGGGCAACCCTTGGCACGGAGGATAGCGTCAAAGCGATCAGGGTCCAGGGTGCCTGCTTCAATTGCCTTGAGTGTTGCTTGTTCACGAGCCAGCAGGTCGTGGCAGCGGATCAGCAATTCCGGCAGTTCACTGCGCGAAGCCGCGACCACGCCGTCGCCGTCGCCGATCATCAGGTCGCCGGGCATTACCAGCATGCCGGCACACGAGATCGGCACGTTGATCTCGCCGCCGCCGTCAGTGCTCGGGCCACGGTGTACGCCGCCGATGGCGTAGGCCGGCAGTTCACCGGTTTGCCATTCGTCGAGGTCGCGCAGGGCGCCGTTGATCACCACGCCGACAATCCCGGCCTTGAGTGCCATGGCGCGCATGATGCCGCCGAACACGGCGCGGGTCAGGTCGGCACTGCCGTCGATCACCAGCACATCGCCCGGGCGGGCCATCTGCATGGCTTTGAGGATCATCAGGTTGTCGCCTGGACGCACGCGAACGGTCAGTGCGCTGCCCAGCATCGGGCGGGTGCCGTGGAACGGCTTGAGGCCCAGACCGCCGACGTTACGGCCCAGACAGTCACTGACCGCGGCTGCCGGGATTTTGCTGAATTCCGAGAGCCATTTTGGATCGAGAGGTTCTGCGTTTGGATTAATCAGGAAGCCGGTCGGCCATTTGCTCGAAGAGACGACATCAAACATAGAAAACCTCTTGGCCAGGCAAGGCTGGCGTGTCGGGTGGGGCGGGGGGTGTGGCGCGGAACGAGGCAATAGAGTAGGCCGTCGTCAAGGCCGGGGGCAAGCAGGGGAAGATGAAACAAAAGAGTTGCACAAAATGCGTAGCAGCTGGCGAAGGAACGAGGCTGCGTCCGGTTGCGAAGCGACCGTGAAACCAGAGGACGCGATTCTTCAGAAGAATCGCGTAATCTGAATTTACGACGGCTGTGCCGCCGGACGTAACCTCGCTCGGCTCGTCAACTGCTACGGATGGTGCTTACTGCGCGGTACGGCTGACGTCACGCAACGGCTTGCCACGTACCGGTGCATCGCCTGCTACGTAGTAGTCGGCAGTGCTGCGCGGCAGTGGCTGGCGGCCACGAATCTTGTCGGCGATTTTCTCGGCGATCATGATTGTCGGCGCGTTCAGGTTGCCGGTGGTGATCAGCGGCATGATCGAGGCATCGACCACACGCAGACCCTGCATCCCGTGTACACGGCCTTCGCCGTCTACTACAGCCATCTCGTCGGTGCCCATCTTGCACGAGCAGGACGGGTGGAAGGCAGTCTCGGCGTGTTCGCGGATAAAGGTATCCAGCTCTTCGTCGGTCTGCTTGTCGATGCCCGGGCTGATTTCGCGGCCACGGTAAGCATCCAGCGCAGGCTGTTGCATGATTTCGCGGGTCAGGCGGATGCCGTCACGGAATTCCTGCCAGTCTTGCTCGGCTGCCATGTAGTTGAACAGGATGCTCGGGTACTCACGCGGGT
>JBILYW010000600.1:0-2792 GCA_044377555.1 Pseudomonas sp. | reverse complement strand
GCCGGGAGACCCACTGCGCAGAACCTCCACTCGGCCTCCCGAAGGGGCAGGTAGATCAAGAGCAGATCAAAAGCCAAAGCAAAGCAAAGCAATAGATTGCGCGATACACAAACCCTGTAGCCGCAGCGTTGGGCAGTGGCTACAGGGTTTCCCCGGTTTTACAGATTTCGCTGTCCCTTTTTTTTACCTCGACGGTCATTCAAGGCAAGTGAATAAAATACGAGAGCGTTGTCCCATGCTTGCAGTACCGTCCTTGCGCTTGCGCCCGCTGTTTCGATTCGGCCTTGTGTTGACCCTCAGTACCAGCCCGCTGTTTGTCTCCTCAAGCTGGGCCGACAGCGACGAACGCCGTACCTATGAGGTGCCCGCGGGCACGTTGGGCGCCGCCTTGACCCGTTTCGCCGGGCTGGCGGGGGTCAACCTGTCGGTGGACCCGGCGCTGGTCAGCGGTCACAACAGCAGCGGCCTGTCCGGCCCGTTCGCGGTGCAGGAGGGCTTCACCCGGCTGCTACAGGGCTCCGGTCTGCAACTGGTGCCCGCCGGCGATCAGGCCTACACCCTGATGCCCATGGCGCACGACAGCGACAGCCTGCAACTGCCCAGCACCTCGATTCTCGGCGCAGAAGGCGGCGGGCAGGGCGCCGTGTTCGCCGGTGGGCAGGTTGCACGTCGGGGCTCCCAAGGCTTGCTCGGTTCGCGGGACTTCATGGAAACCCCGTTCAGCATGACCACCTACACCAGCGAGGCGGTCAAGAACCTGCAAGCCCGCACCCTGGGCGACCTGATCGGCAGCGACCCCTCGGTACGTGCAACCAACCCGGCGGGCGGGCGCTATGAGCAATTCACCATTCGCGGTTTCAGCCTGTTCAACAGTGACGTCGCCTATAACGGCCTCTACGGCATCCTGCCCACGTACACCATCGACATGGAAATGGCCGACCGCGTCGATATCCTCAAAGGCCCGAGCCAACTGATCAATGGCATCTCGCCCCGGGGCAGTGTGGGCGGCGGTATCAACGTGGTGCCCAAGCGCGCCACGGACCAGCCGATCACCGAGTTCACCGGTAGCTACGCCTCCGACAGCCAGGTCGGCGGTGCTGTGGATATCGGCCGTCGGTTCGGTGACGAGGACCAGTTCGGGTTGCGTTTCAATGGCGTAAAACAGTCCGGCGATACTGAGTGGGATCACCAGAGCGTTGATCGCGAGATGGCCGTCCTGGGCCTGGACTTTCGCGGCGAGCGGTTGCGGCTGTCGACCGATATCGGCCACACCGAACGCATCACCGATGCGCCCCAGGAGCGAGTGCAGGTAGGCCCCAAAGCCAAGGTGCCGGACGCCGGCGACGTTCGCCACAACTACGCAGAACCCTGGAGCCGGGCGCGCACCAAGGACACCTTCGGGGCGGTGAATGCCGAGTATGACGTCAACGACTCGGTCATGGTCTACGGCGCCGTCGGGGCGCGCAAAAGCAATCACGACTTCCTGCGTCATGCCGTGTCGGTGACCAACGATGCCGGTGACTTCACCGTGCAGCCGCGGGACTTTACCCGTGACGAAAATGTGCGCACCGCCATGGCCGGGGTGCGCAACTGGTTCCATACCGGCGCTGTGAGCCATGAGGTCAATCTGGCGGCCAGTTACTTTTATATGGACTTCACCAATGGCGGCGCCCGTTATGCGACCTCGACCAGCAACATCTATCACCCGGTTGAAACGCCCCGCCCCGGCACACCCACCCGGCTTGACCCCGAGGTCTACACCGAAAGCCGCTACAGCGGCGTGGCATTGGCCGATACCCTCGGTTTCTTTGACGACCGCCTGCTCCTGACCCTGGGCGCCCGCTGGCAGCGGGTCAAGGTCGATGACTGGAACAATGACATCAAAGGCAAAACCGGCTACGACGAAGAAAAAGTCTCGCCGTCGGGCGGCATCCTGTTCAAGGCCACCGACAAGCTCTCGCTGTACGCCAACTACATGGAAGGCCTGAGCCAGGGCAAGATTGCGCCTTCGGTTTCGGTCAACGAAGACGAAATCTTCCCGCCGTTTATCAGCCGTCAAATCGAAGCCGGGGCCAAGTACGACACCGGCCCGTTCGCGATCACCGCCAGTGTGTTCCGCATCAGGCAGCCGGCCTATGAGACCAATGCCACAACCCAGGTCTTTGGCCCCAATGGCAAGCGGCAGAACCTGGGGGCGGAAGTCAGTGTGTTCGGCGAACCGCTCCAGGGCTTCCGTCTGCTGGGCGGGGTGATGTACATCGACAGCAAACTGACGGATACCCTCGACGGTGCCTATGACGGCAACCGTGCGCCGGCCACGCCGGAGTACAACGTCAACCTGGGGGCCGAGTGGGATATGCCAGCGGTACCGGGGCTGACCCTGACCGGACGCGGCCTCTATTCCAGCTCGCAGTATCTGGACCAGGCCAACACCAAGGAAATCGACGCCTGGGAACGCTTCGACGTGGGCGCGCGCTACGCGTTCAAGGTCGACGCAACGGCCGTGACCTTGCGGGCCAGTGTCGAGAACGTAATGGGCAAGCGGTTCTGGAGTTCGGCGGGTGCCTCGGACGACAGCGAGCCGGGCCTGACGCTCTCGACGCCGCGAACTTACCTGTTGTCGGCAACGGTGGGGTTCTGAGCTGATCCAATGAGTGCCTGTGCTACCGACAGGAGATTTTTGGCCTGCCGGGGGTTAGCATTGCGCCTCGATAAACCCATCGCAGATGGATCGCCCCTTGACCGAACGACGTCAATTCAGCACCGGCATGAAGGGCAAGAACCTTCGCTAC
>JBILYW010000599.1:0-2800 GCA_044377555.1 Pseudomonas sp. | reverse complement strand
GCACCAGGTGCACAAGATTGTAGCCACCTGCCTCAATGCGCCGTTGTTGATGGAACTGGAGCAGCGCCTGCAGCCCTTGTTGAGCGGGCTTGCCGTAGCCAGTCGCTCCCAGGCCTGTTACCTGGACATCACCGCCCTTAAAGCCAATAAAGGCGATGCACTCGTGACCCTGGCCGATTTTTTGAACGTGCCCTTGTCCCGCACGGCAGCCATTGGTGATGGCGGGAATGATCCTGCCATGTTCCACCGGGCCGGGCTGTCGATTGCCATGGGTCAGGCCCCGGAAGAAATTCGCAAGCAGGCCATGCACGTCACCGCCAGCAATGTCGAAGACGGCGTCGCGCAGACGATCGAGCGCTTTATTCTCTAGGTCATTTTGTCCGTATTTTGGCGTAATCACGGCCTGCCTGGGGCCTGCAAGGCTTGTTATAGTCCGCCGCTCATTGACCGGCGACGGCGCCCACAAAGGATTCAGGTTATGTCCGACTACCAGGCTTTTCAGGTTGAGTTAAAAGACAGCATCGCTCACGTCCAGATCAACCGGCCTGAAAAGGTCAATGCAATGAACGCGGTGTTCTGGACCGAGATCATCGAGATCTTCCAGTGGATCGACGAAACCGATGCGGTGCGGGTCGTGGTGCTCAGTGGTGCGGGCAAGCACTTTTCGGCCGGTATCGACCTGATGCTCCTGGCCTCGGTGGCCAATGAGATGGGCAAGGATGTGGGGCGCAATGCCCGCTTGCTGCGGCGTAAAATCCTGCAGATGCAGGCCTCGTTCAATGCCGTCGATCAGTGCAGCAAACCGGTACTGGCGGCCATTCAGGGGTACTGCCTGGGCGGGGCGATCGACCTGATCGCGGCCTGCGACATGCGCTATGCCGCCGAGGACGCGCAGTTCTCGATCAAGGAAATCGACATGGGCATGGCAGCCGACGTGGGTACACTGCAACGTCTGCCGCGCATCATCGGTGATGGCATGCTTCGTGAGCTGGCCTATACCGGCCGGATGGTGGCCGCTGATGAGGCGCGCACTATCGGCCTGGTGAACCGGGTCTACAGTGATAAACAGGCCTTGCTTGACGGGGTTATGGCAATCGCCCGCGAAATCGCCAGCAAATCCCCCATCGCCATCGCAGGGACCAAGCAGATGATCGGCTATATGCGCGACCACCGCGTGGATGACGGCCTGGATTATGTCGCGACGTGGAATGCGGCCATGCTTCAGTCCAACGACTTGCGGGTAGCGATGACGGCGCATATGACCAAGCAAAAACCCGAGTTTCTGGATTGACGTCTTTGTAACCTGAACAAGGATCTTTTAATGACACCGCGTTGGATCACGGCAGTACTGGATACAGATCTACCTGGCGGCTGGGCCGTGGCGCGCGGCCCTGACGGGTTTTTGATCGACGGCAATGGCCCGCTGTTTCCCCGGGAGTGGCTCAAGCGCCAGGACCTGTCGGTGCTGGCCGAACATGGCATCGGTCACCTGGACGGCGAGCCGGTGTACCTGCTGGAACTGGACCGGGCGGCGCACGTCGAGGGTTGCCACTGGCAGGGCCTGCGCGCATTCATGCTGGGTGATGATCACACGCTGTACAAAGTGCTGGGCTATGCCGCGCAAATCGGCACCTGGGCTCGCGAGCATCGTTTTTGTGGCAGTTGCGGGCAGGGCATGACGCAGGTCCCGAGGGAGCGTGCGATGTATTGCGCAGCTTGCGACTTGCGCAGTTACCCGCGTATTTCACCGAGCATGATCGTCCTGATTACCCGAGGCGATGAAGTGCTGCTGGCGCGTTCGCCACGCTTTGTACCGGGGGTTTACAGCACTTTGGCGGGGTTCGCCGAGCCGGGCGAGTCGGCTGAGGACTGTCTGATTCGCGAAGTGCGCGAAGAGGTGCAGGTGGAGGTCAGGAACATCCAGTATGTGGGCAGCCAATGCTGGCCGTTTCCACACTCCATGATGCTGGGCTTTCATGCCGAATACGCGGGGGGCGAAATCGTGCCCCAGGCTGACGAGATAGAAGATGCGCAGTGGTTCAATGTGCACCGTCTACCGCCGTTGCCGGCGTCGCGCTCGATTGCGCGCTATCTCATCGACTTGTATGTGGCCAGGCGTTTAGGCCGCGCCGAACCAGTGCTGCCAGGCTAGGCGCACGGTCAATCCCAGTACCACGGTGATAAATACCGGGCGGATGAATTTGGCTCCGCCGCTGATTGCGCTGCGGGCGCCAAAGAAAGCACCGACCATGACTGCAAAACCCATGGTCAGGCCGATTACCCAGTCCACGTGCCCGGAAAATATGAACACCGACAGTGCCGCAATGTTGCTGACGAAGTTCATGCTGCGGGCCACGCCACTGGCTTTTACCAGATCGATCGGATACATCAGCATGCTGCTGACGGTCCAGAATGCACCGGTTCCCGGGCCGGCCACGCCGTCATAGAAACCCAGGCCCAGACCTTGTGGCAGTTGCCATTTCTTCTTGATCGGCGCGTCGTTGTCGATGGGGGTTTTGGGGGTGCCGCCAAACAGCAGGTAGATCCCGCAGCCAAAGACAATCACCGGCAGCATTTTGTTGAGCCATTCTGCGGGCATGTAATGGGCAACCGTTGCGCCGATCAGACTACCTGCGAGGGTGCCAAAAATGGCCAGCTTCCATTCGCGCGGGTGGAACAGTTTGCGTCGGTAAAAGGTCAGGCTCGCTGTGGCTGCGCCAAACGTCGAGCTGAGCTTGTTGGTCCCCAGCACCAGATGTGGCGGCAAGCCTGCGGTGAGCAGGGCAGGGGTGGTGAGCAA
>JBILYW010000598.1:0-2803 GCA_044377555.1 Pseudomonas sp. | reverse complement strand
AACTTGTGATGCTGATAATCTTGTTGACTATCAGTCTGACTCCACAAGCACCCACACGAATTGCTTGATTCAGTTGTTAAAGAGCGGTTGGTTAGCTTTCGCTGAACCGAGGCGCGCATTCTACAGCGTTACTCGCCGATGTCAACACCTAATTTCCTGCTTCGATGACTTGAAGCTGACACTGTCAAAACCATTCAACTCATTGATACTCAAGGAGTTTTCCGTTTCGACTGCGCCGGAAGTGGGCGAATTATAGGCCGCTGGAAATCTGAGTCAAGGGTTAATTGAGCGAAACTATCAATTAACTGCAAATACCCCAAAATACACCCATATAGAGGGAGCTAACGCCCCCTATATCCCCCTATATATAGCTACAGCACGCCATTGCAACGCAAAGCCTCTACAGCCCCCGGCTTCAACCCCAACACTTGCTCCAATACCTGCTGGGTGTGCTCACCCAATAAAGGAGGGGCATTACGGTACTCCACAGGCGTCCCGGACAACCGGATAGGGCTTGCCACTTGTGGCACCAGACCCGCCAGCGCATGCGGCAGCTGCATCTCCAACCCCCGAGCCTTCACCTGAGGGTCCGCAAACACCTGCGCCAAATCATTGATCGGCCCACAAGGCACACCCACCGCCTCTAACTGCGACACCCACTCGGCTGTCGTCTTGAAAACCGTTGCCTGCCTGATAAGTGGCACCAACACCGAACGGTTGGCCACCCGCTGCTTGTTAGTCACAAAGCGCGGATCACCCCCCCACTCAGCCCGACCAGCCACTTCAGCAAACTTGCGGAACTGACTGTCGTTCCCAACAGTGAGGATAAAGTCTCCATCCGCAGTCGGAAAATCCTGATAAGGCACGATATTCGGATGAGCGTTTCCAAGACGCTGCGGCGCTACACCCGTTGTCAGATAGTTCATCGCCTGATTCGCCAAACACGCCACTTGCACATCCAGCAGGGCCATATCGATATGCTGCCCGCCACCATCATGCTGACGATGAGCAAGAGCGGCCAGAATTGCGACCGCAGAGTAGAGCCCGGTCAAAATATCTGTCAGCGCAACCCCAACCTTCACCGGACCCGCGCCATCATCCCCCTCAGGACGGCCGGTCAGACTCATCAAACCGCCCAACCCCTGAATCATAAAGTCATAACCCGCCCGCTTGGCATATGGACCGGTCTGACCAAATCCGGTAATCGAGCAATAGATCAAATCAGGGTTCAACGCCTTCAGCGACGCATAGTCCAACCCATATGCCTCCAGACCACCTACCTTGAAGTTCTCGATCAAGATGTCGGACTTGGCCGCCAGCTCACGAACCAGCTGCTGCCCTTCTGGCTTTGTGAAGTCGATAGTTACCGATTGCTTGTTGCGGTTGGCCGACAGGTAATAGGCTGCCTCCCCCGTACTTTCGCCGTCGGCGTCTTTAAGGAAGGGCGGCCCCCAGGCACGCGTATCATCACCATTGCCGGGGCGCTCAACCTTGATGACCTCAGCTCCAAGGTCCGCCAGTATCTGCCCCGCCCACGGCCCTGCCAGTACCCGAGACAAATCCAACACCCGCAAATGCGACAAAGCACCCATGAGCCGAGCTCCTGTTAATAGAACGCCTGAAGACCGGTCTGCGCACGACCCAGGATCAAGGCATGCACGTCATGCGTACCTTCATAGGTGTTCACAACTTCCAGGTTGACCAGATGGCGAGCCACCCCGAACTCATCCGAGATACCGTTGCCGCCCAACATGTCACGGGCCATGCGTGCGATATCCAGCGACTTGCCACACGAGTTGCGCTTCATGATCGAGGTGATTTCAACAGCCGCCGTACCTTCATCTTTCATCCGTCCCAGACGCAGGCAACCTTGCAGGGCCAATGTAATCTCGGTCTGCATGTCGGCCAGTTTTTTCTGTATCAACTGGGTCGCAGCTAGAGGCCGGCCAAACTGATGACGATCCAGCGTGTACTGGCGTGCCGTGTGCCAGCAAAACTCCGCCGCACCCAGCGCCCCCCAGGAGATGCCATAGCGGGCCGAGTTGAGGCAGGTAAAAGGACCTTTCAGGCCACGCACATCCGGGAAGATGTTCTCTTGCGGCACAAACACGTTATCCATCACGATCTCGCCCGTAATGGACGCACGCAAACCGACCTTGCCGTGAATCGTAGGGGTAGTTAGACCTTTCCAGCCTTTTTCCAGAACAAAGCCACGAATGTCACCCTCATCATCTTTCGCCCACACTACAAACACATCGGCGATAGGGCTGTTAGTGATCCACATCTTGCTACCAGTCAGGCTGTAACCGCCATCCACAGAGCGAGCACGGGTAATCATCGCACCAGGGTCGGAACCATGGTTGGGCTCCGTCAGACCAAAACAGCCAATCCACTCGCCAGACGCCAGCTTAGGCAGATACTTCTGCTTTTGGGCCTCGGTACCAAACTCATTGATCGGCACCATTACCAAAGACGACTGAACACTCATCATCGAGCGGTAACCCGAGTCGACCCGCTCCACTTCACGGGCGATCAGGCCGTAGCTGACGTAGTTAAGACCACTGCCGCCGTATTGCTCAGGGATCATTGCACCCAGCAAACCGGTTTCACCCATTTCGCGAAAGATTGCAGGATCGGTCTTCTCATTACGGAAAGCTTCAAGAACACGCGGTGCCAACTTGTCCCGAGCAAACTGCTCCGCACTGTCACGCACCATGCGCTCTTCTTCAGTGAGCTGCTGATCCAGCAACAGTGGATCAATCCAGTTGAAGCTTGCTTTACCCGCCATGAGTGAACCCTCGCG
>JBILYW010000089.1:0-8631 GCA_044377555.1 Pseudomonas sp. | reverse complement strand
TCTTCCGGTTCGTCGAAGCTCCAGCTGGCGTCTTCTGGCAAAGGCTGCGGTAGACGGCTGGCGATGGTCGCGGCAAATGCCTGCCGAGACTCAAACGTCTCGATACCGCCCTCGAGGGTGTAGGCCACCATGTTGTTTGCGTGAGCTCCACGCGTTCAAGCACAGCCACGCCGGGCAGTCGAAAAAGCCAGGGCCTGCCCTCGCGGGTGGTATCGATATCAACAACATAGGCGCGATTGACCACTTCACCCCGGGGGCGCAAACGGTGTTGCTTATGGCTTGTCAGCACGACTTCCGTGGCCAGGTCGAGCTGCTTTTGAGTCAGGGCCGGCGTACGCCGGGTATTCAAGGCGGCGCTGTACAGACCCGCCTTCAGGGTTTGCCCCAGCCAGGTCAGAGGGCTCTTCCCTGCTGCGGACAACTCGCCCCAGAAACAAGCCAGTGCCTGTTTGAAAAGAGGAATTACCTGGGGAGTCCAGTCGGCGACCATGCTTTCCATATCCCGCATGTTCACGGCCAGAAGGCTGAGGGCCTCTGCATTGTCATCGGTGGTCAACCAGTGAACGTCTTGCCTGAGCGTTCGCTGTGCCACTCCGGTAAACCGCTCGATCATGAGCTGGGCCGGGGTGATGAAGCGGTAACGTCGAGGCGCGTTGTATGCCGGCTCGGGAGTGCTCAACGGCACTGCGATCTTGAGCGCAGCGCCCTGAATGTTCAGGCCGGGGTATTGTTGCGCCAGTGCTTCGGTAAAGGCCTGTGTCACTGCCTGCTGGAGAGTCGGCAGTGGAGCGAAATTGTTACGTGCAAAGCTGCTCAGCACATCAAAGCGGCTGAGGTAATCGGACGTCAATGGGAGTGAGCGCATCGGAAAAATCCATCATGAGGAAGTTATCTGCAGGCCGGCCTCAAAAAAGCGCATGAGCAGATAACGGATTTAAAACAATGGGACGCCCGTCAGTGCGCTACATAAGTAGGCTCTGTGGCGGTCTGTTGTTCGATCCCGTTGAGGTGCAGGACTATCAAGCTTCGCTTCTGTGGCGCCAGGCTTATAGTTAGCCTGCTTTCATTTATTCCGAGGCCGCGCCATCATGCCGGTCATTGACCGTCAGCCGGATGCTTCGTCTATGCCTGCGCAACACCCACCCTGCGAGAGTTCCCTGTCGGTTACCCTGCAAATCCTGTCGATCGTGTTTTACACCTTCATTGCGTTTATCTGCATCGGCTTGCCGATTGCCGTATTGCCCGGTTATGTCCATGACCAATTGGGCTTCAGCGCCGTGATCGCGGGTCTGACCATTGCCTCGCAATATTTGGCGACGCTGCTCAGCCGTCCCTCGGCCGGGCGACTGGTAGATAGCCTGGGGACCAAGCCGGCCATCGTTTATGGCTTGATCGGGATCGCCATCAGCGGCGTGCTCACCACCCTGGCCGTCATGCTGGAGCAATGGCCATGGCTTAGCCTGGGCATTTTGCTTGTCGGGCGGGTTTTCCTGGGTATCGCCCAGGGCCTGATCGGCGTCGGCACCATCACTTGGGGCATCGGCCAGGTCGGCTCCCAACACACCGCCCGGGCCATTGGCTGGAACGGGATTGCCTCCTACGGCGCCATTGCCATAGGTGCGCCGCTGGGTGTGGTGATGATCGGCCAGCTGGGCTTCGCCAGTCTGGGGGTGACACTGTTGCTGCTGGCACTGCTCGCGCTGCTGCTGATTCGCAAAAAGCCTTCAATCCCGGTGATAAGCGGCGTACGCCTGCCCTTTTGGTCGGTGTTCGGCCTGATCGCTCCGTACGGCATCAGCCTGACCCTGGCCTCCATTGGCTACGGCACGCTGACCACCTTTATCACCCTGTTTTATATCGACCGCGGCTGGGTCGGCGCTGCGTATTGCCTGTCGGTCTTCGGGGTGTGCTTTATTCTCGCGCGCCTGGTGTTCACCAACAGCATCAACCGCCTGGGCGGCTACACCGTGGCGATTGCCTGTATGGCCATCGAAACTGTCGGCCTGACATTACTGTGGTTGGCGCCCGGCCCTGCCTATGCCCTGGCGGGTGCTGGCCTGACGGGCTTTGGCCTGTCGCTGGTGTACCCGGCGCTTGGCGTTGAGGCGGTCAAGCAAGTGCCCGTTACCAGCCGGGGGGCCGGGCTGAGTGCCTATGCGGTGTTTTTCGATCTGGCACTGGCCATCGCGGGCCCGATCATGGGCGCGATTGCTTTAAACATGGGTTATCCGTGGATTTTCTTCAGTGCTGCACTGCTAAGTATTCTGGGGCTGATACTTACTGTAGGTTTATCCTTACGTAAAACTTCATAAGTTGAGTAACTTAACTTACAGAGAACCTCGCATACACTCTGTGTGAAATAGCTTTAAACAACAAGATCAACTCCTGAAGATAGAAAGCAGCCAACATCTTCAGGCAAAAAAGCCACTCTGAAACATCAAGAATACTTCCAGGCATATGGCTACTATTGCGCAGTAAATCTCTTACGCCAATATTCGACTTGCTGAATAAGCTCAGCACAAGCTGCCTATACCAATAACTGAATATTCTTATAGAGTAATAATAAAAAATGCGTGCATTGATAACAACTATCGCTGTTCCTGCTTTGTACTTTGGGTTGAACGCTGTTGCGCAAGCAGAGGTTGACCTGAATGCCCCTCCCCATGGCTGGCCATGCTGCCCTTTCAGCGATGCACAGCTGAAAACTGATGTTCGCCCCCTGACCGACTCCACCAGCAAGCTGCTGCAACTCCAGGGCGTGACGTTCAACTGGAAAAACGGTGGCCATGAGGACGTAGGGCTGATTGCGCAAGATGTGCAAAAAGTCTATCCGCAGTTAATTCGCGAAGATAAAAAATACCTGCGCGTGGACTACGAGAAACTGGTTGCTCCGTTGATCGAATCGGTTCGCGAAATGGATGCGCGCATCAAACAGCTGGAAGCAGCCAGCAAGGCGCACTGATAGTCTCCACTTGAGCCAGTCAGCAGGGCAAACCTACTGACTGGTCGATGCAGTTGTTCTAACCGTCACAGGCCCCAGGGCCTTGCTGAAAAACCGCCCTGCCTCATAAATCAGATCACGATGTACATCTTCGCGATCGACCCCTTCAGCATCTGTACACAGCCCGGGCATTGCCGCCATTTGCTCGTCGGTACACGGCGCCATAAATACAAAATGCCCCGCGCCGGGAATCACCTTGAACTCAGGCTCCATCGGCAGTTTGCGCGCCAGGGCGTCGGCGTTCATATCGGGGAACACCAGACTGTCGTTTTCGCCGCTGTACAGCAGCACGGGCACATGCACGTCTGCCAGGGTTTGGCGCCCGAACATCAGGCTTAACGGCGCCAGCAGCAACAGCGCCCGCACACGGGAATCAGAAACAGGAACCAGATCATCGCGATCGGCAATCAGCTCGCCCTTGGTCGTGCAGGCATCATGGTCCTCCGGTCGCTCCTGGCAGTAGCGCCGCAAACGATCCAGATCAGGCTCGGCGCCGGCCAGGATCAACGCCGTTTCCCCTCCCGCCGAATAGCCGATCACCCCGACCTGATCGTCATGCACATAGGGGGATATATCAGCATCAGCCAGGGTTGCACTGATGGCCGCGGATATCTGCATCGGCCGCCCATACAGGTTGCTCAGGGTGCCCAGGCGGCTGTGGTCTTTATAGTTGTCACCAGGGTGCAGAACCGCCACCACGACAAAGCCCTTGCGCGCCAGTGAGGTTGCAAGGTCATGTAATGCCAGGGGCGTGCCGGTATTGCCGTGGGACAGCATCAGCAGCGGGTAGCGGCCGATGGCAATCCTGGCGTCTTCGGTGGCCTCGACCTCATAGCTGCCCATTTTAGTCAGCCCTTGGGCTTCAGCAGAGGGATAAAAGGCGATGGCGCGCATGGGCTGATCGTCCAGCGGGTCGAGAAAACTCAAACGATGAAAGCCCACACTCCAGTGGACCTGCGGCTCAGCCTGCACCACGAATGGGCCATATGCCAGCAACAGTGCCAGTACCGCGCATAAACGCATCATGGATGCTTACCTTTGATGGCGTGTGGCTTGCAACCGGCGATGCCAGAGCGTTGACCCTCAACCCTGCACAACCCAAGCCAAACGCAAAAAACTCCGTACCCTGGAGACGTTCAGAGTACAGAGTTTAGTCGTTGCAGCGGGGCAGATTGCTTACGCGGCGCTGAACAGATCCTGCTTAATTTGCGCATGGGCATCGTTCATGGCTTTGCTGCGAACTTCGTCGCCATATGCCAGCCCGTGGGCGCGGACAAATTCGACGTCGGTGATGCCCATAAAGCCCAGCATCACTTTCAAGTAGTCTTCATGGGCCACGCCTGTAGCCTGACCAGCATGCAGCCCACCCGAGGTCGATACCACGATCACTTTCTTGTTGCCGCACAGGCCTACGGGGCCGGCTTCGGTGTAACGGAAGGTCTGGCCGGCAACCGCGATACGGTCGATCCAGGCCTTGAGCTGGGTCGGAATGGTGAAGTTGTACATCGGTGCCGCGATTACGACTGCGTCAGCTGCCAGAAATTGCGCCAGGGTGTCAGCGCTCAATTGCGCTTCGTGTTTTTGTGCTGCATCACGCAGCTCTGCCGGGGTGCCAGCTGCCACCAGGGTCGCAGCCGAAAAGTGCTCAATGGCCTCGGCGGCCAGATCGCGGTAGCTGACTTCAACCTCCGGGTCGGCAGCCTGCCAGGCCTTGACCACTTCACGGCTCAACTGACGCGAAGCGGAGTTGTCGCCCAGGATGCTCGAATCGATATGCAAAAGTTTCATGGTGATCTCCGATGAGGACCGCCACTGGGCGATCTGATGAAGGTAATGCTATAGATGAAAGCAATCGACGATAAGTCAGGCATCATGCGATAGTTCGTCCCATCTGTAGGACAGTGAGCCAGCCATGCAAGACCTCAATGATCTGTATTACTTCGCCAAGGTGGTTGAAGCCGGTGGTTTCGCCGCTGCGGGCCGCCTGCTGGGGATTCCCAAGTCGCGCCTGTCGCGCCGGGTGGCCGAGCTTGAAGAGCGCCTGGGCGCCCGTCTGCTGCAGCGCACGACCCGTCAGCTCAAACTCACCGCGGTGGGCGAACGTTACCTGCGCCATTGCCAGGCCATGCTGCTGGAGGCAGAAATGGCCGACGAGGCAGTGGCCAGCATGTCCAGCGAGCCCCGGGGCCGCTTGCGCGTTTCGTGCCCCGTGGGCCTGGCCCATGAGTTCATGCCTGGCGTCATCAGTACATTCTTGCAGGCCTACCCCCTTGTGCAGCTGGAAGTCAGCCTGCTCAACCGGCGCGTCGATCTGGTCACAGAAGGCATCGACGTGGCCTTGCGCGTGCGCGAAGAAGGCGATGAGGACCCGTTGCTGGTAACGCGGCGCCTGCGTCAGGCCCAGACCGTGATGGTGGCCAGCCCCGAGTTTGCCCGCCAGTGGCCAATCCACAGCCCGGAAGATCTGAAAAACGTCCCGCTGCTGGGAGCTCTTGAACCTGATCGCATGGTTCATTTGCGCATGCTCGATGAGCAAGGCAAGGCCTGCAACCTGGTGCTTGAGGCGCGGCTGGGGATTGACGACTTTATCGTGCGCAAAGCCTGCACCCTTTCAGGCCTTGGCTTTACCGTGTTGCCCATGATGTATTGCGAGCAGGAACTGCAAAATGGCCAGCTGGTTCAACTCTTGCCCAAGTGGACCCTGCCCGGTGGCTGGTTGCACGCGGTGTACCCCCACAGACGCGGGGTAATGCCTGCCGTCAGGGCCTGGATCGACCATTTGGTCGAGTCATTCGAACGTTGTGGAGACAAGCTGCTATGAGCGTGATGACCAAACAGGAGGTAGCCGAGTTCTGCCTTGGCCTGCCCGGTGCCCGGGAAGAGGTTAAATGGGGCGGGGTTCAGGTGTTTTTTGTCGACCAGAGCAAGATGTTTGCCCTGTTCAACCTCAACAAGGACGGGCTTTCGTTCAAGGTCGAAAAAGAGTTGTTTCTGGGTTATGTAGACCGTCCAGGCATACGCCCGTCGCCGTATCTGGCGCGGGCGTACTGGATCAACATGCAAGCGCCCTACCCGATGGGGGCGCAGGAGATGCAAGACTTGCTGCGTCGCTCCCACCAGTTGGTGGTCAGCAAGCTGGCGAAAAAACGCCAGATCGGTTTGCTGCTCTGATCGCTACAGGTTCTGAAAAGTGATTTTCAAAAACAGTATGTCAATCCATACCACCTGGTGCAGCGTGACGATCAGCCAGAAAAATACCTGATACGACAACTTGCGGGTTTTGTGGCGAAACATCTGTTGCGCCACCAAGGCCCCCGGCCAGCCGCCAAGCAGCTCAGCCCCGTGCAAGACATTCTCCGGCGTGCGCCATTGGCCCGTTTGGGCCTGCTTTTTGTCGTACCAGTACAGGCCAAACGCCAGAATGCTGGCAACCAGATAGGCCAGCAACGGCACCCGGCTGATACCGTTAAGCAGCAAGCTTATCGAGCCGCCCACGGGCAGCGCACAGAGCAGCGTGAACATCAGCAGCTTGAGCTTCAAGCCGCGAATCGGCGGGCGCTTGCGCTCACCCATGCCGACATGCTCGCGCCGGTCCTTGGCCTGTTTTTTCACGCGGCAGCTGCTGACCAGTCGATCCAGCCGAACTGCCAGGTAGCCAGGATCAGCAGACCAAACGCGATGCGGTACCAGGCGAACACGGCATAGCTATGGTTCGAGATGAACTTCAGCAATGCCCGTACCGCGATCATGGCGAAGATGAACGAGGTCACGAAACCAATCGCGAACACCGGCAAATCGTCAGGCTGGAACAGATGACGGTATTTGTAGCCCGAGTACACCGCCGCACCCACCATGGTTGGCATGGCCAGGAAGAATGAAAACTCGGTGGCCGCCTTGCGCGACAAACCGAACAGCAGGCCGCCGATAATGGTCGAACCGGAACGCGAAGTACCGGGAATCATCGCCAGGCATTGCGCAAAACCGATTTTCACCGCGTCTTTCCAGGTCATGTCATCCACTGTTTCGGCGCGGATCACATGCTGGCGACGCTCGGCCCACAGCATGATGATGCCGCCGATGACCAATGCCGTAGCAACAGTAATCGGGTTGAACAGGTATTCATGAATCACGTCGGCGAAAATCACCCCCAGAACCACCGCCGGCATCACCGCGATGATCAGGTTGGTGGTAAAGCGCCGCGCCTCGGGTTTGGTGGGCAAACCTACGACAACGTCGATGATCTTGCGGCGAAATTCCCAGACTACAGCCAAAATCGCGCCCAGCTGGATGATGATGTTGAACGCCATCGCCCGCTCGCCGCCAAAATTCAGCAAGTCGGCCACAATAATCTGGTGGCCAGTGCTCGATATCGGCAAAAACTCCGTCAAGCCCTCTACCACGCCCAGTATCAACGCCTGAGCGGCAGTCCAAAGATCCATTATTCCCCCATAAAGCCCTGCCTCATGCAGAGCTGATTAGTCATGATTAGGTGTTTGCAACCGCTGCCGTAGAGTGGGTTACAGGTGTGCCATGTTCACCACAGCGGCGTGAAAAAACTGTCAGAAATCAATAAAGATGAAGCTTTGCCAATTTCGGCCGAGATCCTATCAGACACGTTCCACTTTCGCTGCTATGACATAGCTTCGGTGTCGTCTGACAGACAAGTCTGAAAGTTGTTCAGTGAATCACCACAACAAGAAAAATACGGAGTGACTACTTATGAGTACCCTGCGCGGGTTGTCCATCAGCCGACGTTTATGGCTGATCTTGATCGTGGCCATGGCCATGCTGCTGGCGTTGGGCTTATTGATGCTAAAGCAGATACATGACGATTTGTATGACGGCAAAGCCCAGAAAACCCGGCATGTGGTGCAAGCGGCCAGTGGCGTGCTCGGGTATTACCACGGTCTGGAAACCGCCGGCAGCTTGAGCCGTGAGGCCGCGCAACAGCAGGCGCTCACCGTGATCAGCCAGTTGCGCTATGACCAGGACGACTACTTCTGGATCAATGACCTGCGCCCTTTCATGGTCATGCACCCCACCAACCCCAAACTTGACGGCAAGGACCTGTCGACCGTCAAGGACCCCGACGGCTTTGGGATTTTCAACGAAATGGCCAGCCTCGCGAAAACCCGAGGTGCCGGCATGGTGGACTATCGCTGGCCAAAACCGGGGGCCGAAGCACCGGTGCAAAAAACCTCGTATGTGCAACTGTTCGAACCCTGGGGCTGGGTGATCGGCTCCGGGGTCTATATCGACGACATGCAGGCCGAATTCCGGGCCCAGGCCTGGAAGGCCGGTTGGGCAGGCCTGGGCATTGCACTGGTGATGGCGCTACTGGTGACGCTGATTGCCCGCAGCATCGTGCGCCCGTTGCAAGAAGCCGTGCAGGCCATGGCCAATATCGCCAGCGGTGAAAGCGACCTGACCCGTAGCCTCGATACCCATGGCCGGGATGAAGTCACCTTGCTGGCGCAGCACTTCAATGCCTTCACCGCCAAGTTGCGCAATGTGATCAGCCATCTGCAGGCCACCGCCACTGCCCTGGAACAGTCTTCGACAGAGCTGGGCAGCGACGCGACCGACGCCCAGCAACGCAGCCAGCAGCAAGCCCTGCAAATGGATCAGGT
>JBILYW010000088.1:0-8640 GCA_044377555.1 Pseudomonas sp. | reverse complement strand
TGACCCGGTTCTATGCCCAATTGTGTGCGCGTAGCGAGCCGGCCCTGCAGGCCCTTGCCAAACTCGAGCCGCCCGAAGCCCCCACCTGGCTGAATCGCTCCATCGGCGGTAGTGGCAATTATGACGCTTGGTTCAAGCAAACCAGCGCCGGCGGGTTCGCCCATCCTGACTCGGTGGGTTCGTTGTTCTCCCCGGCCAGCTATCTGACTGATCTGTATCGCGCCGCCAAGCCCTTGCACCCATCCACCAGCGGTCTGCGGTTGAATCTGCGACGTCCTGATCTGGGCCCGCTGCTCCTGAACGACGCTAACCTCAATGAAGAAATCAGCACCCTGGCACTGACCCTGGAAGTGCTGGAAGCGGGGGTGACGGGTGATGTGGACGAGTTGCTGCGCACCACGGTTTACCCGATGAACCTGCCTTACAACCATGCCAGCGAACAGATCCTGCAGGGGATGGCCGCGCGCAAAAGCAGCCCGGCGCAACTCTGGTCGGTGTTGGGGGATTTTGAAGGTCAGGCGCTGCGCCACGATGCCAATCTGAGCAGTTGGGCCACCAGGATGCCGGCGAACTATGCGCGGGATGCGTTGAGCATGTCGCCGGAGTTGTTAAACGTCTGTATAGAGCCCCAAAATACCTCCGAAGCGGGTGTTATGAAATACTTTGGTTTAACGAGTTTGAGCCAAGTGGCATACGCCTTAAGTTTTAAAGCGGCGCTCCAACTGCCACTGGACACTATCCTGGCCGTACTGGGGGCTGGGCCGTTCTATGATGCTCTTGCGTACGATGTAGTGCTAAGAACTAACCCCCAGCAGACATTGTCGGTTATATATAACAATCCCGATGGGGCTTTATCGTTTAATATCACATTGACCAATGTTTCAATCAGTATCTCTGCAAATAATATTCCTTTGCTATCGTTTACCCCGGTGTTTAATTCTGGGGTGGAACAAAACACTGGCTTCAACTTGCGTATAGGTGATGCTAGCTCGGCAGTTCAAGTAAACCTGCCTGCCCAGCTCAGTGAGGTCAACTTTGGCCGCCACGAATATTCTTTACCCATGACCGTGGAGGACTACCTTTTAAATCCGGTACCCATTCGTGTAGTAGCCATCGCCAACCTTGATCCCAATAAAAAGGGAGAGAGCAGTCCTGTTGATATCCTGATTGATTTCAAAGAGTTCATTGTCTCGCCCCAGACTTACGGCGCCCGATATATCAACGGCTGGGTAGATGGTAC
The DNA here is from genome assembly GCA_044377555.1 of Pseudomonas sp. GTDB lineage: Bacteria > Pseudomonadota > Gammaproteobacteria > Pseudomonadales > Pseudomonadaceae > Aquipseudomonas. The sequence goes on along the minus strand of JBILYW010000088.1, from coordinate 7,400 downwards.
TACGAACCCGCCGAAACCCATGTATTGGTATATCGGCGCGGGGCTCGGGCAACCGGCTTCGGCGCCACCCAACTCGCCATCGACCAGTGGGCTGTATAACCGTAACGGTCGCGCATTCGAGCGTCTGAACCGCCTTGTTCGCCTGCAGCGCCATGTGAAAGTACTGTCATTTGAAGAACTGGACTGGCTCATCAGCCAAGCCAGCGACAATATTAGTGCTCATCCACTCACGCAGTCCTTGCAGGCGCTGGCAGTCTATTTGCCGCTGCGCCAGCGCTATGGCATGACAGTCGACAGTTTTGCCGCTTGTCTTGGCTCACTCAACACCTTCCATGGCGCTGGCAAGTCCTCGTTTTACACCACCTTGTTTGGTGATGTGGACCTGATCGGTCTGGCCAATGTCGACTTTCAGCAAGCCACCCAGCACCAGCCTTCCCTGAACGCAAGGGCTCGACTGTGCCAGGGGCTGAAGATCGACGATGCCACTTTGATCGTACTGGCCCAGTTTCTGCCCGCCATTGGCGCCAACAAGGTGTTGCCGGTGCTGGGACTGGAGCAGATTTCGGCGCTCTACCGGCTGGTGGCGATCCCGCGCGTGTTCGGACTGAGTGTGGTTGAGGCTTTGCACTTCTGGGATGTGTTGGCCGAGCCCGATGCCATTGTCCAGGCACTGGCCCAGCCCCGGCCCAACCAGGTCGCCCTGGGTGTGTTGATACGCACCGGCTATCTGGTGGACTGGATGCACAGCGCCGAGCTCAACCCCCCGCAGCTCATGGCCCTGACCAGCCGCCGTTACCCCGTGCAGAGCACGCCCGAACTGCAAGTGTTTATCGCCAACATCTACAGCACCCTGACCGGTCGCGAAGTGGTCGAAACGGCGCGTCAGGCTACTGAAGACGCTGTGCTGCGCACCCAACTGGCGCGCCATATCGGCGCCGAGTTCAACCTCAAACCCAATATCGCCACTGCCGCACTGGTCTGGGTCGACGCTGTGGCTGCGGTCATGGCGCCGGCTCTGCAGGGCTACAACCTGCTGAGCTTCTGGGCCGACATCGAGCGTGTCGGTCTGGGCACGGTCACGCTGGATGCGCTGCCCCAAGCGGTGCAATACGCCTACCTGATGCGCCAGTTCGCCCAGGTTTGCCATTGGGCCCAGTTGGGCGAGCAGGATCTGGACGTGCTGCTGCCCGCAGGCGTGGGCATACCTTCAGCGCTGACCGGCGAACTGAGCTCCCCAACCTTGACGCTGCAGTTGTTGCTGTTGCTGTCACGCTATCGCAAGTGGCAACGGGTGTTGGTTGCCGAGGTGGCCGAGGCTCGAAAATTCCTGCTGCGTGCGGCAGCGCAGGATCCGGCGCTGACGCTGGAATTTGCTGCGCAACAGATCAGCGATCTGCACGGCTGGGACCTGACGCAAACCCTTGTATTGATGAATGCCGGCGTGCCCCGTAGTTTTGCGGCGCTGCTGCCCTTGCTGCAAAAAATGCAATTAAGCCAGCGCCTTGGCCTGTCCCCGACGGACCTGTCGTGGGTCGCCAAACTGACTGAAACCGCCACTGTTGATCAGGCCACGCTCACCGTGATCGCCGCCAAAGTCATTGCCGCCGCACACGGCTAACCCGGGAGAAACCGCTATGAACGAGAAACTACTGGCCGGTCTGAACGAATCCCGGCGTGATGCTTTGGTGCCTTATTACCTCAAGCATGTGATCCCCCAACGGGGCCTGGGCACTGTGGCGGACAAGATCAAGACCGCCGAAGACCTCTACGAATACCTGCTGCTCGATCCGAAGGTGTCCGGGCAGATCAAGACCAGCCGCATTGCCGAAGCCGTGGCCAGTGCCCAGTTGTACCTGCACCGCTGCCGCGAACAGCTGGAGCCGAACCTGGATTTGACCGCGATGCAGCAAGCCTCCAACGCGACCGGTTATTTCAGCCGCTGGAACGCTTATAACAAACGTTATGCTTCCTGGGCGGGCCTGCAACGGCTGCTGTATTACCCGGCCAGCTTTATCGACCCCGAGTTGCGTTACAGCAAGTCTCAGTTGTTTGAAGAGCTGGAAACCGCCATCAACCAGGGCCGTATCACCGAAGAGCGTGTGGAGCAGGCCTTTACCCAGTATGTGAGCGGGCTGCGCAAAGTGCTGGATATCCGTTATGACGCGGGGTATCAGGTCGAACCGGCTAATCAGAAAGGCGTGGCGTATTTTCTGGGCAGCATTCCCGGTACCCCCGGTGAATATTATTGGCGCCGGGTCGACAAAACCGATTACGGCACCAATGCCAAAGTGCGCAATATCGCGTCGTGGAGCCAATGGCTCAAGATTGATGCACCGCTACAACCGATAGCAAACACCGTGCCGTCGATTGTGTACTTCGCCAATCGTTTGCATGTTCTGTGCGTGCATGAGTATTCCAGCGGCGGCACGGCAACCGATAACAACGGAGTCACTGAAGCTCAAGCTACGATGGTGCAGGAACTTCAGATTGCAACGCTGCGGCCGAGTGGGCAATGGAGCTTGCGCGCCTGGCCTTTAACCAATAGTCCCTCTAGCGTTTTTGCCGCCGAACTAAGGCGTGCAGCCCCCACGACGATTGAGCCGGAGTTGGGCGTGTTCGTTGAGACGCCTACGGGAATTAGTCTGTATCGCTTCAGCAAGCTTTTACAGATGATCGATTCGTCCGGGGCCGTGGTGACATTAAACTGTATATATAGGAATAAAGATTTCAGTAATTATTTTGATATTGTCGTACGTCAGCCATTGTTCTTTACACCCGCCATTCCTGGCGCTCTGCCTTCAGCAACGAGTACGTACGTATATAGCACCTCAAATACATCCTCGTTTTGCTATTTTGGAGGGGTGCTTTTTAGCAATAATGCGGGAAAATTAAAAATCTCGATCGATGCAAAGGCAAGTTATAGAGTTAATAGGGTTTTCCATATTAGAATTTTAAAAGCCGGTGAGGTCTATTATGCCCAGTCTTGTACTATTACTGAGTTTTTGAATACGTATGTTATGAATACGGCTTTGTCGTTTGCTGATTTTGTAAGGGATCATTCATATGTTCTAGATATTACGTTCATAGCGTATCACGCCATTATATATGTGGTGAGGAGCGCTCCTAGCGTACCTGCCACAATAACCAACTATGACATCTTGGCTAACTTGTGGATTCCTACGGCCTTCAACAGCGCTGGCCGCACCCAAATGCTCTATACGAAGCCGGGCAACCATTGTGAATACACACTCACCACTCTGGCCGGGCCATTGCTGGAGCAAAAAATGCTGGAGGGTGTGGATGCGATGCTGTCGTGGGATGTACAGCAGGCGCTGATCGATCCGACTGCCTACGAAGGGGGGACAGCCGATCGTAAAATCAGTTTCGAAGGCGGGGTAGGTCTGTATACCTGGGAGCTGTTCTTCCACGCGCCATTCTTGATTGCCAACCGTCTGCTGGCTGAACAGCGCTTCGATGAAGCCGATCGCTGGTTTAAGCGCCTGTTCGACCCGGCGGGTTATCGCAACGCCGCCGGCGTATTGCAAATGAGCGGCACAAAGCCGCGCTACTGCAATGTACGGCCGTTGCAGGAGGATTTGACCTGGGGGCCTTCGTCTCCGGTCGACACCGATGACCCGGACGTGATCGCCACTGCCGACCCCATGAACTACAAGTTGGCGGTTTTCTTGCGCGAGCTGGAGCTGTTGGCGGCCCGCGGTGATCAACTGTATCGCCAGCAAACCCGCGACAGCTTGGCCGAGGCCAAAATGTGGTACGTGCAGGCCCTGCAATTGCTCGGTACGCGGCCGGAACTGCCGCTGGCGCTGGCGTGGAATGCGCCGACGCTTGAGGCTGCCAGTACCGCGTCCAACCTGCGGTTACTGGAGCTGGAACAATTGGTTGAGGAGGATTCAGCGCTGCTGCCACCCGCTTCGACACGACAAATCGCGGTGGTTAACGGGCCGTTCCGGCCACCGGTCGACAGTGCGGTGCTGGCTTACTGGGATCGTTTTGAAGGGCGCCTCTACAATCTGCGGCGTCATCTGTCCATTGATGGTCATCCGCTGTCGCTGGAGTTGTTCGAGACGCCCATGGACCCCAAAGCGCTTCAGCTGGCACGTCTGGCTGGCGACGGCGCTGGTGGCATGCAGGCCGGGGGTGTTCCGGTACTGTGGCCGCAACGCTTTATGGTGTTGCTGGAGCGTGCGCGCAATGCCGTGCAGCAGGTCATCCAGTTCGGCGCCAACCTGCAAGGCGTGCTGGAGCGGCGCGACGCCGATGCGTTGAACGTGTTGCAACAAACCCAGCAGGGCGGCTTGCTGGCCCTGATGGGCGAAGTGCATACGGCCAATCTGGCCTCGTTGCAACATACCCTGACCGGCCTGGAAGGCACCCAGGCCACGACCCTGGCGCGCCAGCAACATTACGATGCGTTGTATGCGGAGAATATTTCCGCGAGTGAACAGCGTGCAATGGACTTGCGCAGTGAGGCTGTTTTTCTTGAAACCACCTCTGGCGTGCTGCGCCTTACCGCCGGGGGGCTTAATCTGCTGCCCAATGTTGCGGGGATGGCCGTCGGATGGGGAGAAGTGGGCGGTCTGGTGGATGCTTTCAGTGATGTGTTACGCCTGACTTCAAATGCGATGCAGGGCGAGGCCGTCAAACTGGATAGCTCCGAGCAGTTCCGTCGCCGGCTTCAAGAGTGGGACTTGCAGCGTGATCAGGCACGGCGTGAGGGCGAAATAATTACCACCCAGATCGCCTCGCTCAACGAACAGATCGCCATGGCCAACAAACAACGCCAGCAAACCGAACTGGAACAGGCTTACAACGACGCGGTGCTGGAAGTGCTGACCACTCGCTTCACCGGTCAGGCCCTGTTCAATTGGCAGGCTGCACGGATGTCCACTCTGTATTATCAGCTCTACGATACGGTGTCGGCCCTGTGTACCCAGGCCCAGACCAGCTTGCGCTGGGAAACTCAGGACAATCGCAACTACCTGCGCCCCGGCAACTGGAGCGATCTGTACCAAGGGCTGCTGGCCGGCGAAAGCCAGTTGCTGAGCCTGCAGCAAATGGAAGCGGCTTACCTGAGCTGGGACCAGCGTGCTCTGCAGGTGCGTAAAACAGCGTCGCTGCGCACTCTCAACCCGCAGTTGATCGACACCATCAGGCAGTCGCTGACCCCCGATAGCCTGGCCGTGGTGGGCCGTGAAAAAAATGAGGTGTCTGCAGGGGCGGTTCTGGACAGCGACAACAACCTGGTCGTGACCTTCCAGTTGGTGAGTCTGAATATTCTGGACGACTATCCAACCCACCTTAACCTTGGGGGGCGCCGTTTGATCAAGACTCTAAGCGTGTCGCTGCCAGCCCTGTTGGGGCCATACGAAAACGTGCAGGCCGTGTTGCGCTACAACAGTTCCCGTCAGTTGGCCAATGGCTGCAATGCGGTGGCGTTGTCCCATGGTCTGGATGACAGCGGGCAATTCATGCTGGACTTCAACGATGGGCAATACCTGCCGTTTGAAGGTTTGCCAGTGGACGAAGGGGAGTTTTCACTGGTGTTCCCCAATGCTCAAGGCAGCCAGCGGGCGATGTTGCTCAGTTTGAACGACATTATTCTGCATGTGAGCTACACGATCCGTTGACCGAACGCAGTGTGGAGACGCTGTTCCCGGTCAAGCCCCCCTGTGGGAGCGAGCCAGCTCACGAATGATCTTCGCGAGCTGGCTCGCTCCCACAGGGGATCAGTCAATGCAACCGCACCCACACGCTGACCAGCACCGTGGCGGCCATCAGCCAGGCCACTGCGGCCAGGGCCAGTGACGCTTCGAGCCGCATGCGGTCCACCAGCAAGTACAGGGCCGCCAGGTACACGAAGTAGGGAATGATCGACCACATGCCGAAGACGATGGTGGTTTTCAGGTCGTCCAGTGAGCGCCCTTTGCCGACGATGTAGTGGGCAATCAGGGCAAAGGTCGGGAACAGCGGTACAAGCCCCGCGATGTAGTAGTTCTTGGTCTTGGCCAGCATCGCCAGAATAATCACCACGCCAGCGCCCAGGGCCGCTTTCAGAATCAGATCCATTAGTGAGCCAGCCCGTATTTTTTGACTTTGTCGAACAGTGTGGTCTTGGCCATCCCCAGCTCCTGGCTGGCCTGGGTCAGGTTACCGCTGCTGCGCTGCAAGGCGTCGTTGAGCAAATTGCGCTCGAAGGCCTCGACCGCTTCCGAAAAGCCGAGCCCCTGGGCGACATTGCTGCCCGGTTTTTTGAACGCGGGCAGGCCCAGGGCGAATCGCTCCGCCACGTTGCGCAGCTCACGCACGTTACCCGGCCAGTCATGGCTCATCAGGCTGGACAGGGTCTGGTTGTCCAGCTCGGGGGTTTCGCGGTCGAAACGCAGGGACGATTGCTGCAGGAAGTATTCGAACAGCTGCAGGATGTCTTCGCGGCGCTCGCGCAACGGCGGAAGTTCAAGGGTGACGACGTTCAGGCGGTAATACAGGTCGCTGCGGAACTGGCTGACCTTGCTCAGTTGGTCGAGGTCGGACTTGGTGGCCGCGATTACCCGGCAATCCACATCGATGCTCTGGTTAGAGCCCAGTCGCTCCAGGGTGCGCTCCTGCAATACCCGCAGCAGTTTGATTTGCAGGTTAAGCGGCATGCTTTCGACTTCGTCGAGAAACAGCGTACCGCCATGGGCGTGTTCGATTTTGCCGATGCGGCGTTTTCCGGCGCCGGTGAAAGCGTTGGCTTCGTGGCCGAAAATCTCGCTTTCAAACAGGTTTTCGGGCAAACCCCCGCAGTTGAGGGCGACAAACTGCTGGGGCTGGCGCCGGCTGAAGTCGTGCAGGCAGCGGGCGACCAGTTCTTTGCCGGTGCCGGTTTCACCTTCAATCAGTACGTTGGCCGAGGTGTCGGCGACGTTGGCAATCAGTTCGCGCAACTGCTGCATGGCGGGCGAGCGCCCGATGATTCGCCCTTCAAGGGAGTCCCGTTCAGCCAGTTGCCGGCGCAACGACCACACTTCTCGCGCCAGGCTGCGTTGCTCCAGCGCGCGGCGGGCAACGTCGACCAGGCGTTCTGGGGAAAACGGCTTCTCCATGAAGTCATAGGCGCCATCGCGCATGGCACCCACGGCCATGGAAATATCGCCATGCCCGGTGATCAGCACCACCGGCAGGCTGCGGTCGCGAGCCTTGAGGCGTTTGAGCAGTTCCAGGCCATCGATCCCGGGCAGGCGGATGTCACTGATGACGATGCCGGGGAAGTTATCGCCCACCAGCGCCAGGGCCTGCTCGGCACTGCTTACGCCTTCGCTGCGAATGTCTTCGAGTGCCAGCGCCTGTTGGCATCCGAGCAGGACATGGGGGTCGTCCTCAACAATCAGGACGGTCAG
>JBILYW010000597.1:0-2806 GCA_044377555.1 Pseudomonas sp. | reverse complement strand
TGAGTGACAGAAAGGATAGAAAATTCAGGTTTTGCAAGTGCTCGTTTGCAACATTCGCGGCTGCGTGTGACACAGACGAAACCTCAAGGCTCTGCTTTCCGGCTTGAATCGAATAAAAACTGCGGCTACAACGACGTTACTACTATGTACAAATACGATACAGACGACAAAGGAGCCAAAGTCGGATTTCCCCCCTTGCGAGGGGAAACCTCAGACTTTGACTCGGGCGCTAACTGACGCCAGTACAGATATTACTTGATCGAAGCGGTTGCGCCGGCTTCTACCAGTTTCTTCTGTGCAGCTTCAGCGTCAGCTTTCGACACTGCTTCTTTCACAGTTTTTGGTGCGCCATCGACCAGGTCTTTAGCTTCTTTCAAGCCCAGGCCGGTGATTTCGCGAACTGCTTTAATGACGCCAACTTTGTTTGCGCCGAAGCTGTCCAGGATGACGTTGAATTCGGTTTGCTCTTCAGCAGCTGCTGCTGGGCCTGCTGCAGGACCGGCCGAAGCCATTGCTGCTGCCGATACGCCGAATTTTTCTTCGAAAGCTTTGACCAGGTCGTTCAGGTCCATTACGGACATGGCGCTAACTGCTTCCAGGATGTCGTCTTTGCTAATTGCCATTTTGAAACTCCTAAATTTATTACGTTAGTTACATCAGATTGGTACTGAGAGAAAAAAGCGCGCGCAATTAAGCGGCTGCTGGGGCTTCTTCTGCTGCTGCTTCTTCTGCAGGAGCTTCGGCGCCTTCGCCTTTTTTCGCTGCCAGGGCAGCCAGACCACGTGCAAAGCCCGAAACCGGAGCCAGCATAACGCCCAACAACTGCGAAATGAGGACTTCACGGCTAGGAATGCTCGCCAACGCGGTGACAGCAGCTGTATCCAGCGGCTTGCCTGCGTAGTTACCTGCTTTGATGACCAGTTTGTCGTTGGTTTTAGCGAAGTCAGCGATGACTTTAGCTGCTGCAACGGCATCGGCCGAGATCGAGTAGATCAACGGGCCGGTCATGGCATCTGCCAGGCTGGCGAATGCGGTACCTTCAACGGAGCGACGAGCCAGAGTGTTTTTCAACACACGCAGGTACACGCCTTGGGCACGCGCTTTAGCACGCAGTTGCGTCAAGTGACCAACCTGGATGCCACGATATTCGGCCACGACGATCGTTTGCGCATTTGCTACTTGTGCGGAAACTTCGGCGACGACGGCCTTTTTGTCATTCAGATTGAGACTCACGGTCAACCTCCTTAAATGATGTTCGGCAATCACAACCGAGTGGTTGAGCGCCTTGCATCGGTTCGAACACGGCGTCCGAAGTCAAGAAGTACTAAACTGAGCGGATGGATTCACGCAGCATGAGGACTACAAAACTTGTTCGGGTACACCATCTGCGTTGGGCACTTGCCGTTGCCGGCAAGCCTATTAACCTTCTGCATGTGCGATCACAGTCGGCCCAACGGTCTTTGATTGTCTGCCTGCCTGGTGCGAACACCGGACAGACAGCCCAAAGATGCGCCCGCAGCGCCCGCAGGCGCCACAGGACTTGATTCTTTACTTAAGCTGCCAGGCTAGTCTGGTCAACACGGACGCCAGCGCCCATGGTCGACGACAGCGAAACTTTGCGCAGGTACACGCCTTTGCTCGATGCTGGCTTGGCTTTGTTCAGTGCGTCGATCAGTGCGACCAGATTCGATTTCAGATCTGCGTCAGCGAACGATTTACGGCCGATGGTAGCGTGGATGATACCGGATTTGTCGGTACGGTACTGAACTTGACCGGCTTTCGCGTTTTTCACGGCGGTAGCGACGTCAGGAGTAACAGTGCCAACTTTCGGGTTAGGCATCATGCCGCGTGGGCCCAGGATCTGACCCAGGGTACCAACGATACGCATGGTATCTGGCGAAGCGATAACGATATCGAAAGGCATGTCGCCGGCTTTGATACGCTCAGCCAGGTCTTCCATACCAACGATGTCGGCGCCAGCTGCTTTAGCAGCTTCTGCTTTTTCGCCCGACGCGAAGACTGCCACGCGTACGGTTTTGCCGGTACCAGCTGGCAGCACGACGGAGCCGCGCACCACTTGGTCGGATTTCTTAGGATCAACACCCAGTTGTACCGATACGTCGATCGATTCATTGAACTTGGCCGTTGCGCACTCTTTGATCAGAGCGACAGCGTTGTCGAAAGCGTACACTTTGGTACGGTCGACTTTGGCTTTCAAAGCCTTGATACGTTTGGATAACTTAGCCATTATACAACACCTTCCACCGTGATACCAATCGAACGAGCGGAACCAGCGATGGTGCGTACAGCAGCATCCATGTCGGCAGCGGTCAGATCAGGGGTTTTCAATTTAGCGATTTCTTCAGCTTGTGCGCGGGTCAGCGTACCGACTTTGTCGGTATGTGGCTTCGGCGAACCTTTGGTGATCGCAGCAGCTTTTTTGATCAGGTAGGTTGCTGGAGGCGTCTTCATCACGAACGTGAAGGACTTGTCCGCAAACGCGGTGATCACGACTGGAATCGGCATGCCTGCTTCCAGACCTTGGGTCTGTGCATTGAAGGCTTTGCAGAATTCCATGATGTTCAGACCACGTTGACCCAGAGCTGGACCGATTGGTGGGGATGGGTTTGCTTTACCAGCTGGTACTTGCAGCTTGATAAAACCAATGATTTTCTTTGCCATGATGGCTCCTATCTTGGATTGAGTAGTAGCGCCCCGCCGATCCTACCCTGGCGGGGCTCCTCTGACCGGATTTCGCTGTTACTACCGCGACGCTCCTGGTGGCGCTTTCAAACCTACTGCGCGG
>JBILYW010000596.1:0-2810 GCA_044377555.1 Pseudomonas sp. | reverse complement strand
ACTTTCCGTAGGCTCACGCCTCCCAGGCATTACCTGGCACTTCGCCCTATGGAGCCCGGACTTTCCTCCCCCCCCTAATTTTCATAGAAGGCAGCGACTGTCCAATCGACTCTCCGGCGCGAAGATTAACTGTACAGAGCGTATAGAACAAGCGTTAAAAGCCAGAAGGCACGCTCATCTACCCGACTTGAGGCTTTTAACAACTCAATCAAATACGCCGAAATATCAAAACGCCACTATCCAGCCCGAAGCGTTACTCAACTTTTTGCTTTTCCAGTGCAACTTGATACAGCACATTTTTGCGCTCGCCGGTTATTTCAGCTGCAAGTGCTGCTGCACGCTTGAGGGGCATCTCCTTGAGCAACAAGTCCAGGATGCGCATCGCCTCACTACTGACCACTTCATCGGTTTCGGGCGCGGTCCAGCCGGCGACCAGCACAACGCACTCGCCACGCTGCTGATTGCTGTCGCCCTCAACAAAGGCGCGCAACTCGGACAACGGCAAACCCTTGAGTGTTTCGAAGGTCTTGGTCAGCTCACGTGCAAGCAAAGCCGGGCGATCCGGACCGAACACCAGCTCCAGATCCTGCAGGCACTCAAGAATGCGGTGCGGCGCCTCGTAGAAAATCAACGTGCGCGGCTCTTCTTTAAGCAACTCCAGGCGCGAACGACGCCCGACGGCCTTGGCTGGCAGAAAACCTTCAAAGATGAAGCGATCAGAAGGCAGACCCGCCGCGGACAGCGCCGCGATCAATGCACAGGCACCGGGCACGGGCACAACCCTGACCCCGGCCGCTCGCGCCTGACGCACCAGGTGATAACCCGGGTCGGAGATCAGCGGCGTACCCGCATCGGAGATCAATGCAACATCTTCACCGGCCAGCAAACGCTGAATGAAGCGACTGCCCTCATCGCGCTCGTTATGTTCGTGGCAGGCACCCAGCGGCGTTGAAATGCCGAAGTGCTGCAGCAGGCGCAGGGAGTGACGCGTGTCTTCGGCCGCAATCAATGACACGTCACGCAAGACCTTTAACGCACGCGCACTAATGTCGTCCAGGTTACCGATGGGCGTGGCCACCACATAAAGTGAGCCAACAACGGAATTCAAATCACCTGGAGCAGTCAAAACGCGCACCTCATAAGAGTTAAAGGCGCCATTGTAGCGCGTAGAGCCCTCATGAACGTACCCGCCCTGCAGGTCGCAACGCGTCACCAGGGAAACTTTCACCGCCACAACCTACAGAAGTGATCTAAATTCAGGCTTTATCGCCTGTAACATCGCGCCCCGGCCGACGCTTGGGTACACTTCCCCACTCATTTGATCGAGTATCAGGAACACTACATGATCGCTTGCCTGCGGCTGTTCACTGCCCTCTGCCTCGCTGCCCTGTTGGCGGCTTGCGCCAGCTCGCCCTCGTCCAGCCTTGGCGAACTCCCACGGACCCCGGACGCCAGCCTTGAGCAACTGCTCCAGCAGGCAGCCGAGAGCACAAATCCGGAAAAGGCCGCCCTGCTGCGTTTGTCCGCAGCCGACCTAGCCCTGCGCCAGCATCATAATGACCGCGCAGCGCAGATTCTGGCCCAGGTCCCGCTGGATCAACTCAAGCCCGCCCAGCAAGTATTTGCCAGCACGCTGGCAGCCGAGCTGGCGATGAGCCGCAATGACCCGAAGGCCGCCCTGACCGCCCTGAATCACCCAAGCGTGTCGCGCCTGAGCGAATTGCCGACAGACTTGCAGGTGCGCACCCACACCGTTCACGCGAACGCCCTTGAGGCTGATGGCCAGACCCTGGCCGCCGCACGCGAACGCGCAGCGATGACCCCTAACCTTACTGGCGATGCTGCCAACAGCAACAACGAAGCCATCTGGGCACTGGTTGCCGCCCTGCCGGTGGATCAGCTTCAGGCCCACAGCAATGACGTGCTGGGTGGCTGGATGTCTCTGGCACTGACCGTCAAGAGCGCCGGCACCCTTCAGGACCAGCAAAACGCCATCGACCAATGGCGCGCCCAGAATCCGGCTCACCCGGCCGCCATCCAACTGCCCGCACCACTGATCAAGCTCAAGGAGCTGGCCAGCCAGCCACTGACCAAGATTGCCCTGCTGCTGCCCCAGGAGGGCCAACTGGCCTCTGTCAGCAGAGCGCTGCGCGACGGTTTCATGGCTGCGCACTATCAGGCACAGCAAGCCGGGCAAAACCCGCCGAGCATCCAGTTCTATGACAGCTCGCGCCTGACCTCGCTGGACGAGTTCTATCGTCAGGCACAAGCCGACGGCGTGCAGCTGGTGGTAGGCCCGCTGGAGAAACCGCTTGTCAAACAACTCAATGCCCGCCCGCAACTGCCGATCACTACCCTGGCCCTGAACTACAGCGAAGGCGCACAAGGCCCGGCGCAGTTGTTCCAGTTTGGCCTGGCAGCAGAAGACGAAGCCCGTGAAGTGGCCCGCCGCGCACGTGCCGATGGCCTGAGCCGCGCCGGCGCCATGGTCCCGGTCGGCGAATGGGGCAATCGGGTGCTCAAGGCATTCCGCGAGGAATGGGAAGCCCACGGCGGGACCATCGTCGGCATCGAACATATCGACAAGCCCGTAGCCCTGGCCCAACAGGTCGCTGATCTGGTGCAACTGCGCAAAACCGCAGGCGGCTCGGCCACACCTTCACGCCGTCAGGACATGGAGTTCATCTTCCTCGCCGCCACCCCTCAGCAGGCCCAGCAGATCAAGCCGACATTGAACTACCAGTACGCTGGCGACATCCCGGTGTACGCGACGTCCCACGTATTCAGCGCCAGTGGCGACCAGAACCAGT
>JBILYW010000595.1:0-2811 GCA_044377555.1 Pseudomonas sp. | reverse complement strand
CTGATCGAATGGCTGTCTTTCGGCTCGTTCAATAAAGCTTTCAAACCCAATCGCACGCGGTATGACTGGCTCAGTCGCGATCCGGCCCAGGTCGATGCCTACGCCAGCGACCCCCTGTGCGGCTTTCGTTGCACCAATCAGCTATGGATCGACCTGCTCGGCGGGTTGCAGCAAATCAGCAAAGCGTCCAATCTGGCTCAAATCGATCCGGGCCTGCCGTTACTGATAATGGGCGGCGAATGTGATCCGGTGAGTGAAGGCAAGCGTCTCACTGATCTGGCCACGGCTTTGCGAAAGGCCGGCAATCGTCAGTTGCAGCTCAATCTGTACCCGCAAGCGCGGCACGAACTCTTTAACGAAACCAATCGCGACGAAGTGATGGCAGACGTGATTGAGTGGCTCAATCAAGCGTTGAGCCGCACTCGCCCGCTGCACAGTGAATGATCCAGCACCGCACTCACCTTGCAATAATTTAAAATCTTTTAAAATCAAAGCCTTAAAACCAAACACTCGTCACAGGACATGCGCTAGATGACTCAGGTTACCAACACCCCGTACGAAGCCCTCGAAGTCGGCCAGACTGCCAGCTACAGCAAGACCGTCGGAGAGCGCGACATTCAACTTTTTGCGGCCATGTCCGGCGACCACAACCCGGTGCACCTCGATCCTGTGTTCGCCGCCGGAACCATGTTCAAAGAGCGCATTGCCCACGGCATGTTCAGTGGCGCATTGATCAGCGCCGCCGTCGCCTGCGAGCTGCCTGGGCCGGGCACTATTTATGTCGGCCAGCAAATGAGCTTTCAGAAGCCGGTAAAAATCGGCGACACCCTCACCGTGCGTCTGGAAATCCTGGAAAAGATGCCAAAGTTCCGCGTGCGTATCGCGACCCGCGTTTTCAACCAGCACGATGAAATCGTCGTCGATGGCGAAGCCGAAATCATTGCACCGCGCAAGCAACAAACCGTGACCCTGCCGGTACTGCCGGCAATCAGCATCGGTTAATGCCCGCCCATTAAAAAACGCCGGCTTACCGGCGTTTTTTTTATTCAGGCTGGAGCACTAGGCGCGAGCGCGAGCTTCGTTGCGCAGGGCTTTGACCTGATCGTGATTGCGTTGCACGCCATGCAGCTGGCGCTCTACCAGATCACGAATACCCACCAGGTTGTGCTTGCTGATTTTCTCCAGCGCTTCTTTGTAAGCCTTCAGCGCATGGTCTTCGCCGCGCTCGGCTTCGTTGAGCACCGCTTCTTCACCTTTGCCGGTAAACACGGATTTGACGTCCACCCAACGGCGGTGCAGGTCACCGGCCACGCTGGTGCTGGTCTCAGGGTCGCCGCCCAAGGCACGTACCTGGGCCTGTAATTCGGCCGCTGCGGCTGCGCATTCGGCAGAGCGCTTGGCAAACAGCGCTTTGAGTTCCGGGTGTTTAATATCTTCGGCACAGGTCTTGAATCCTTCCTGGCCATCTTTGCTGGTTTCGATCAAATCGTTCAGGACGCTAATGGCTTCTTTATTAAGGTCAGTCATTGTTCAATTCCTTACAAGGTTGAGGATCGTGCAATAGAGATTGCAGTCCCCGTGCCAGCTTTTTAATAAAAAAATAATCCTTATAAATCAATAAGTTAAATAAACACACGTTATCTGTATCCGGTTTATTTGCATGATCTGTCAATTGGCCTTCATGCAAATTGCCTGTATTTTTCATCCCATGGCTCCACGCACTGAAGGCCGCTGCATGAACCCCGAAAAGCTCGAACTGCTGGTGACACGCGAAATGCCCTTCGGCAAATACAAAGGCCGAATCATCGCTGACCTGCCTGGCCAGTACCTGAACTGGTTTGCCCGCGAAGGCTTCCCCCACGGCGAACTGGGCGGGTTGCTGGCCCTGATGCAAGAGATCGATCACAACGGCCTGTCGGACCTGCTCGACCCGTTGCGCGCCAAACACTCAAAGCCCAAACCCCGCCACTGACAGAGTTGCCCCATGCCAAGGATTGAAGATAACGCCCGCGACGAAAACTTCTGGCACGCCATTGCCGAGCGCTACGACGTAGCACCCGGCCCGATCAATCTGGAAAACGGCTATTTCGGGCGCATGACTCGCGGCGTAGCGCAGGACTACCAGCGCAATATCGACTTTATTAACCGCAACAACTCGCTGCCTGTGCGCCAGCATTTCGATCAGGCCCAGAGCAGCAAACTGCGCGACCATCTGGCTGACCAGCTAGGCCTGGACCCGGCAGGCGTCGCACTGACGGCTCGCGCGTCAGATGCCCTGCAATCGTTGATTCGCAACTACAACGGCCTGCAGCCCGGCGATCAATTGCTGATCTGCGACCTGGAATACCACAGTGTCGAATATGCGATGCGCTGGGTCGCCCGGCAGCGCGGGCTGGAGCTTATAGAAATATCCCACAAGCACCCCGCCACCCATGAAAGCCTGGTGGCCAGCTATCGCGAAGCCTTTGAGCGCCACCCGCGCATCAAACTCATGGCCCTCACCCACGTGACCCACCGCACCGGGCTGGTGATGCCCGTGCAGGAAATCGTCGCGGCGGCCAAGGAGCACGGAGTCGATGTAATCCTTGACGGTGCCCACGCGCTGGGCCAGATCGAGTTCGACCTGCAGGCGCTGGGCGTTGCCTTTGCCGGTTACAACCTGCACAAGTGGATCGGTGCACCGTTGACCCTGGGCTTTATGTATATCGACCCGCAACGCCTGGCGGATATAGACCCCGACATGGGCGACCGGCATTACCCGGAGCCGGACATCCGCAACCGCTCGCCCTATGGCACGGTCAACATCCCGGC
>JBILYW010000594.1:0-2815 GCA_044377555.1 Pseudomonas sp. | reverse complement strand
TTTCCTGGATGAAATCGCCGTGAATGACCTGGGGGCTGGCCAGTTGCGCGCTGAGCTGTTGCAGGTCGAAGGCGTGGGCCAGAGGAGTGAATCCGAGCAACAGCACACACCCCAATGTGGCAGCGGGATTGCTCGCGATGCAGGCGCTGCGCAGCTTCTGCCACACCGCGGTGATGCAATCGCGAGCAAGCCTGCTCCCACAGATGATCGCGCTCATGGCAGCATCCTCGCGACAGCGTCGGTAAAGCACTTGGGCGACACCAGTTGCATCTCCTTGCTGGCGATCTCGACCGCCACCTGAACAGTGACAGCCCGGGTCAGCCGCTCGCCTGTGGCCAGGTCGGTAATCAGATAATTGACCTTCAGGCGGTTCTCCCACTCCACCAGGCTGGCGCGCACATTTATGCGCTGGCCAAACGTCGCGCCGCGTACATAACGCAGTTGCATGTCGATCACGGGCCACGCGTAGCCCGCATCGAGCATCTGCGTGTAGTTGTGGCCGATATGGTCGAGCAGCGCACAACGCGCCACTTCGAGGTATTTGACGTAATGGCCGTGCCACACCACGTGCATGGTGTCGATGTCGAAAAACGGCACCAATACTTCGGTATCAACGTGCAAAACGCCTTTGCTACGCATGCAGCCTCCAGTGTTGTTGGGCGATACGGGCCAGGCACAGGCGCAGCTCGGCTTCGAGGGCGCGGTCTTCGATCACCGGCGGGAAGTCCCTGGCCAGTTCGGCGTGCATCTGCGCCAGTGCCGGTGGCAGCGGGCGGGCGTCTTCGGCGCGGCTGCGCAGCCACACGCCCTGATTGGCTGCCAGCAAGGTGGCAGCCGCGACCTGTTCGGTCAGTTCCAGCACGCGGATCGCATCGCGGGCGGCGATGGTGCCCATGCTGACTTTGTCCTGGTTGTGGCACTCGGTAGAGCGCGAGAACACGCTGGCCGGCATGGTGTTTTTCAACGCTTCGGCAGTCCAGGCGCTGGTACCGATCTGTACGGCTTTAAAACCATGGTTGAGCATGGCCCGCTCGGCGGTTGCGCCCGAGAGGTTGCTCGGCAAACCGTGGTTGTAGCGCACGTCCACCAGCAGCGCGAGCTGGCGGTCCAGCAGGTCGGCAACGTTGGCCACCAGGGTCTTGAGGCTGTCCATCGCAAAGGCTATATGCCCGCCGTAGAAGTGCCCGCCGTGGAGCACGCGCTCTTCTTCGGCATCAATGATCGGGTTGTCGTTGGCGCTGTTGAGCTCGATTTCGATGAACGAACGCAGCCAGTTCAGGCTGTCAGCCAATACGCCCAGCACGTGGGGGGCGCAGCGCAGCGAGTAGCGGTCTTGCAGGCGATGCAAGGGCGCGGTCGGGGCGTCGATGGCCAGGTCCTGGCGAATCCACGCCGCCACCTGCATTTGCCCCGGGTGCGGTTTGGCGGCAAACAGGCGCTCGTCAAAGTGCTCGGGGTTGCCTTGCAGCGCCACCACGTTGAGCGCGGTGATGCGGGTGGCGAGTTTGAGCAGGTAATCGGCGCGGGCGTACGCCAGACACGCAAGGCCGGTCATGACCGCAGTGCCGTTCATCAGCGCCAGCGCTTCCTTGGGCCGCAGTACCAGCGGTGTCCAGCCAAGTTCCTGGTGCACGTCGGCTGCGAGGCGGCGTTCGCCCTTGAACAGGACTTCGCGCTCACCCGACAGCGTGGCGGCCACATACGACAACGGTGTCAGGTCGCCGCTGGCGCCCACCGAGCCCTCTTCCGGGATCAGCGGCAGGATGTCCTGGGCGATAAACGCCTGCAGGCGTTCGAGCAGTTCGATACGCACCCCGGAAACTCCGTGGCACAGCGACTGCAAGCGCGCAGCCAGCACGGCGCGGGTGGCCTGGGCGTCGAGCAGCTTGCCCAGCCCGCAGCCGTGAAAGGTATAGAGATGACGTGGCAGCGCTTCAACATGCTCCAGCGGCACCGCCACCACGCACGAATCGCCGTAACCGGTGGTTACGCCGTAGATCACGCCTTCCTTGTCCAGCAGCGAGTCGAGGAAGCGTGCGCCCTTGGCGATGCGCTCGCGGTAGTCGGGGTCATCCTGCAGGCGGGCAGGCGCATGACGATTGGCCAGGGCCAGCACGTCTTCAATGCGCAAAGGGGTTTGGCCGAAGGTTACTGGCTCATGCGGATGCGTCGTCATCGGTCTTCCAGAAAGGGTAAAAGTTAAACCATTGGTGCGGTGCCTGGAGGCAGTAATGCCCCAGGCGTTCAGCGTAGCGGGTGGCCCAGTGGGCTATCACCTGCTCGCGGTCGCTGCGCCGCCAGAGCACGGCATCGGTGAAGGGTTCGAGGATGACCCGGTAGCGTCCTTCATGCTTGAGGCAAAACATCAGATTGACCGGGCACTTGAGCAACCCGGCCAGCAGCCACGGGCCTTGCGGGAATGCCGCCGGGTGACCGAGGAAGTCGACCTCGACATTCCGCCCGCCATGCAGCGGCACGCGGTCACCGGCAATGGCCAGCCATTCGCCGTCTTCCAGGCGCTGATTGAGTTGCAGCATCACGGCCGGGTTGAGTTCGCTGACCTGGATCAGGCGCAAATGGCTGGCCCCGGCTTCGCCCAGCAGGCGATTGAAGTGTTCGGCGTGCTTGGTGTGTACCAGCACGTTCATGGTCACCTGTTCGCCCAGTTCAGCCAGTGCCCGACACACCTCCAGGTTGCCCAGGTGTGCACCCACCAGCATCTGCCCCCGTTCACCGCGTAACTGGTTGCGCAGCAGGGCGGGGTCGACGATTTCGATGTCTTCGATCTTGAGGCGGCCGTTCCACACGTCGAGCT
>JBILYW010000593.1:0-2819 GCA_044377555.1 Pseudomonas sp. | reverse complement strand
CACGCGCATGGCTTCACGCACGGTGTTACGGCTGATGTTCAACTGCGTCGCCAGCTCGGGCTCGGTCGGCAAACGCTGCCCCACCTCCCAGGTACCGTTGTTTATTCGCGTGCGCAGTTGCTCAAGAGCCTGGTCGACCAAGGAACGTTTTACGAGAGGAGGAGCGTCTGTCATGGAATTCGCCTTTTCATCCAATCATAGGATGAATTTTCCTACATCCTATCCAGAGCTCTTCACAGGGGCAATCGACTACAGATTAAGAGCTGCAAAAAAAGATAGTTAATCATTGAACGAAGAACCCTTTAAGGGTAATTTAAAGCGCGTCGAGGCTGCCTCTTATGGAAAAGAAAACACCTCACTACAACCTCCAGTGCATTCAGGCCGATGTATTACGGCTTGGCGCAGTAGCGTTCACCAAAAGCGC
The DNA here is from genome assembly GCA_044377555.1 of Pseudomonas sp. GTDB lineage: Bacteria > Pseudomonadota > Gammaproteobacteria > Pseudomonadales > Pseudomonadaceae > Aquipseudomonas. The sequence goes on along the minus strand of JBILYW010000593.1, from coordinate 2,395 downwards.
ACTGGATGGGGGACGAACCATGGGCCTGACCCTCGCCCAAATGCAGAGGGTCATTGCTTCTTTAGAACGCAGGGCGCTGCACAAGTCGATGTCGACCCACGCCGACCATAAGGTCTGGCAGGACGTCTATCACGCGCAGGCCTTCGGTTTGGCTATCTATATCAAGGTGACCTATCGCCCCTGTGGAGGGCCGCCCGTCATCGCCTTCAAGGAGAAAGACCTGTGAGCAGACATGACTGCTACACCTGCGGTGCCCCCAATGCGATGCAAGCGTTCAAGGGCCGCAGCTTCAATGTGAGCTTCAAGCAATTGAACCGGATGGTGCACAGCCTGGCAGGCCATGAGTGCACTGAATGCGCAGAAATCGAGTTCGATGCTCCCAGCGCAGAGCGTTACGCCCAGGCCGGTGATGAACTGATCGAAGATGCCAAACGGGTGATGGCCGATGAGATGAAGCGTATCCGGCGCAAACTGCACTTCACCCAAAAAAGTGCCGTGCAACTGCTGTCGGGGGGCGGCCACAATGCGTTCAGCCGCTATGAACGGGCCGAGGTGGAACCTCCCAAACCCTTGTTTGTACTGATGCGCCTGCTCGATCGCCATCCCGAACTGGTTCAGGAACTACATGCCATCAACGAGTGCGCAGACATCAATGCTCTGCTGCTGCAAAAACAACAGCAGCGTGAAAAACCGCACTGATGCCGACGCTGTCGCGGGCTGCGACAAGGGGGTAGCCATGCCCCCCATCGCAGCCTTCGGCAGCGACTACAGATGCCGATGGATCAATGCAAAATCTGGTTCAGGAACAACTTGGTCCGGTCATTTTGCGGGTTGTCGAAGAAGTCATTCGGGGCCGCCTCTTCAACGATTTCACCCTTGTCCATAAAGATCACACGGTTGGCCACGGTGCGGGCAAAACCCATTTCATGGGTCACGCAGAGCATGGTCATGCCGTCTTCGGCCAGGCCGATCATGGTATCCAGAACCTCTTTGACCATCTCCGGGTCGAGCGCTGAAGTCGGCTCATCGAACAACATGATTTTGGGCTTCATGCACAGCGCCCTGGCAATCGCAACACGCTGCTGCTGGCCACCCGACAACTGCCCCGGAAACTTGTGTGCCTGCTCCGGAATCCGCACTCGCTCCAGATAATGCATGGCGATTTCTTCAGCCTTGCGCTTGGGCATCTTGCGTACCCACATCGGAGCCAGCGTGCAGTTTTGCAGGATGGTCAGGTGCGGGAACAGGTTGAAATGCTGAAACACCATGCCGACTTCACGACGCACCGCTTCGATCTGCTTGATGTCATTGGTCAGCTCTACGCCATCCACCACGATGCGGCCCTGCTGGTGCTCTTCGAGGCGATTGAGGCAACGGATCGTGGTTGACTTGCCCGATCCGGAAGGCCCGCACAGCACAATCCGCTCACCCGGCTGTACGTTGAGGTTGATGTCCTTGAGCACGTGAAACTGGCCGTACCACTTGTTAACACCCTGCATCTGAATAATGCCTTCAGGGCTCGCAGGTTTTTTGATTGCTTCACTCATGTCGCACTCCTACCTAACGCTTGTGGCCAGTGTCCAGCTTGTGCTCCAGATGCATGGAGTAGCGGGACATACCAAAACAGAAAATCCAGAACACCAACGCTGCAAACACATAGCCTTCGGTCGCCATGCCTAACCATTTCGGGTCGGCAGCGGCTTGCTTGACGCTATTGAGCAGGTCGAACAGGCCGATGATGATCACCAGGCTGGTGTCCTTGAACAGGGCAATAAAGGTGTTCACGATGCCGGGAATGACCAGTTTCAAGGCTTGCGGCAAAATCACCAGGCCCATGCTGCGCCAGTACCCCAGGCCCATCGCCGCAGCCGCTTCGTACTGCCCTTTGGGGATGGCCTGCAGACCGCCGCGCACCACTTCAGCCACATAGGCCGACTGGAACAGAATCACCCCGATCAAGGCCCGCAGCAGCTTGTCGAAGTTCATGCCTTCGGGCAGAAACAGCGGCAGCATTACCGAGGACATGAACAGCACGGTAATCAGCGGAACGCCGCGCCAGAATTCGATGAAGGTCACGCACACCACGCGAATGGCCGGCATGTCCGAACGTCGCCCCAGCGCCAGTAAAATCCCCAGCGGCAAGGCGCCAGCAATCCCGACCGTGGCAATGACCAGAGTCAGCATCAGGCCGCCCCATTGGCTGGTGGCCACATTGCTCAGGCCCCAATAACCGCCATGCAGCAAGGTGTAAGCCAGAATCGGGTACATCACCAGAAAGCCCAGCCCGTAGACCGCCTTGTGCTTGAAGCGCGAGATAAACAGGGGCGCCGCGCCAATCACCGCCAGCCACACGGTCAGATCAACCCGCCAGCGCAGCACGGGCGGATAATAGCCA
>JBILYW010000592.1:0-2829 GCA_044377555.1 Pseudomonas sp. | reverse complement strand
CCGGGTACATATCCGGCATTCGCGTTTAACTGAAATATTGGTTTCGCTCTTACAGCGAGTCCCTGCCCTGCCATACGGCCACCTGTGAGGGGCGTTCGTGTCGTCTGGACAATCCCCTGGCTACAGCAAAAGCAAAGACAATAACCAGATTTGAAACAACACCCTTTTATGTGGGAGCGAGCCTGCTCGCGAAACAGGCGACACGATCTTCCTGGCAAACCCCGGTGATGCCTTCGCGAGCAGGCTCGCTCCCACAGCCGCTCCCACACCAGCTCCCACAGCGGATTGGAGGATGCCTCGCAGGCAAGCCCGGCTCCCGCAAAAATTCAAACTGCTTTCCAGCCCACCTGTTCAAGGGCAGCCAGCAAACGCTCAGGCTTGAGCGCCAGCACAGTATTGCCACAGCCCGTCAGGTCCTCAGCACCAAGCATGGCATTGAGAATGGCCTCTTCCACCGCATCCGCCGCTGCCGCAAACAGTGGCGAGATGTAGTCGTTATTGACCATCTGCAACGCCGTGGTCGGCTCACCCGGATGGCCGAAGTTGGCCGCCGGCAGGTTGTTGTTGCCCACCGCAAAGGCAATGAAAATATCGCCGCTGGAATCCTCGGTACCTCCCCCCACTCGCGCCAACCCGACACTGGCACGCTGTGCAAGACGAGTACATTGGTGAGGCAACAAAGGCGCGTCGGTGGCGATGGTAATCACGATTGACCCCATGCCCGGCACGCCGACATTGACTGCGCTTTTAAACGGCGACGGCACATCGTCCAGCACCGTGCCTACCGGGTAACCACCCACCCGCAAGGCTTCGCGCACGCCGTAGTTGGCCTGTACCAGCGCGCCCACGGTCCAGCCGCCCTGCGCCGGGCTCAATACCCGCGAAGAGGTGCCGATCCCGCCCTTGAATTCGTGGCAGATCATCCCCGTGCCGCCACCGACATTGCCTTCTGCAACCGGGCCGCTCCGGGCCGCTTGCAGGGCAAGGTGCACATGCTCGGCGGTGACGTGCTGCCCCCAAATGTCGTTCAGCGTGCCATCGTAGGTTTCCAGCACCACGGGCATGCACCAATAGGTGTGCTGCTTGCCCATCTCACGCTCGGCAGCCACCAGTGCATCGCGAACCACGCCAACACTGTGGGTATTGGTATAGGCAATCGGCGACGTCAGCAAACCGGCCTCGCGAATCCACTCCAGCCCTGTGGCGTCGCCATTGCCATTGAGCACATGCACACCCGCAAAGCACGGCTGCAGGTGGGTGGCCCCGGCCCGGGGCTCAATCACGGTCACACCGGAGTGGATGGATACTTCGTCGGTTTCAACATTGATCGTGTGATGACCGACACGCACCCCGGGGACGTCGGTAATGGCGTTGTACACGCCCGGAGTGCCTGAACCGATGGTGATGCCAAGCTCACGGATACGCATGGTGCTGTTCTCGTCTTTCGATAAAGTGCCCCCAGTGTAGAAACCCGACAGGCACTTGGCGATAACCCCCATTCACTACCCCCGAGGGGTTACTTGTCCGACTTGATGCTGGTCCAGACCCGGGTCCGTACGCGTTCCAGCTTTTGCGGCAACGGCTGCACCACATACAGGCTGGCAAGGGCCTCGGGGGTGGGCGTCAGGTTCGGGTTGCCGGTGATGTCACGGTTGATCAGTGCCAGCGAGTCCTCGTTGGCGTTGGGGTAACCCAGAAAATCGCTGATCCCGGCAATCACCTTGGGCTCCAGCAAGTGGTTAAGGAACTCATGGGCCTCGGCGACGTTCTTCGCACTTTTGGGGATGGCGAACGTATCAAACCAGATCGGCGCCCCTTCTTTCGGCAGGCGCCAGTCGACTACCACGCCGTTACCCGACTCTTTGGCCCGGTTGCCGAACTGGTAAAAACTGCCGGAGTAACCGATGGCCACGCAGATATCGCCATTGGCAATGTCGGTCATGTATTTGGCCGAGTTGAAGTACGTCACGTACGGGCGGATCTTCAACATCAGCTCTTTGGCTTTTTCATAGTCGGCCGGGTTCTGGCTGTTGGGGTCCAGGCCCAGGTAATGCAGCGCTATTGGCAGGATTTCCGAAGGTGTATCCAGCATCGCCACGCCACAGGACTTGAGCTTGGCCATGTTCTCGGGCTTGAACACCAGGTCCCAGCTGTCCACCGGTGCGTTGTCACCCAGCGCGGCCTTGACCTTGGCCGGGTTGAAACCGATCAGCACCGTGCCGTACATGTAAGGCACGGCGTACTGGTTACCGGGGTCGTTGGTCTCCAGCAGCTTGAGCAACGCAGGGTCTTGATGCTGCCAGTTGGGCAGTTTTGACTTGTCCAGTTTCTGGAATACGCCGGCCTTGATCTGGGTATCGAGAAACTGGTTGGACGGCACCACCAGGTCATACCCCGAGTTGCCCGTCAGCAGTTTGGCTTCCAGGGATTCGTTGGTGTCGAAGGAGTCCCAGGTCACTTTGATGCCCGTCTGTTTCGCGAAGTCCTTGGGTACGGACGGCAGGATGTAGTCCGCCCAGTTGTACACCCGCAACTGGCGCTGTTCGGCGTGCGCCGCGCCGGCCAGCAGGGTCAGACCGCAAACAGTGGCGCCCAGCAAGCGTTTCATAGTGTCCATGGATCAGTTCCCCGAATGTGGCGTGAGATCGATAGTTGTTATGTTCTGTACACGGCAGCGGCCTGCAAATGGCCAAGGGCAAGGCCGGTAAAGTTTATTGTTGTGTGGTGGGTGGGCTTGATTCTTGCTGACAGACTCCCGGGTTCACAGTGGGGAGCGGGCCAAAAGGGGATCGTTGCGGCCATTATGCGTGTCCGAATCTATGTCCGGCC
>JBILYW010000591.1:0-2832 GCA_044377555.1 Pseudomonas sp. | reverse complement strand
TCTGCCGCTTTATCCACGTCGCCAGGATCACCCGGACGTTCCGTTCCAGTTGTTTGATAACGGCAACGAACGCACCTATCTGGCCCAAAGCGGCCTGACAGGCGTTGATGGCCCGGATGCCCGCTCCACTGGTCGCCCGGTTTTCAGCACAGACAAAAAGACTTATGAACTGGCCCCAGGTCAGGATCAGGTCGTCGTTGATCTGAAATTCAGCGAAAACGGCGTCAACTACATCAAGCGCTTCACGCTCAAGCGTGGCCTGTACGATGTACAAGTCAGCTATCTGATTGATAACGAGAGCGGCAAGCCGTGGAACGGCAACCTGTTCGCGCAATTGAAGCGTGACGCCAGCTCCGATCCTTCTTCCAGCACCGCCACCGGCACCGCGACTTACCTGGGCGCTGCCCTGTGGACAAGTTCGGAGCCGTACAAAAAAGTGTCGATGAAAGATATCGACAAGGGCCAGCTGAAAGAAACCGTTCAAGGTGGCTGGGTTGCCTGGTTGCAACACTACTTTGTGACCGCGTGGATTCCACAGAAAGGCGATAACAACGTCGTTCAGACCCGCAAAGACAGCCAAGGCAACTACATCATCGGTTTTACTGGCCCAACCTTGACCGTTGAGCCGGGCAAAACTGCTGAAACCAGCGCTACGTTGTACGCCGGTCCAAAAAGCCAGGGTGTACTCAAAGAGTTGTCCCCAGGCCTGGAGCTGACGGTCGACTACGGCATTCTGTGGTTTATTGCCCAGCCTATTTTCTGGCTGCTGCAACATATCCACAGCCTGGTGGGTAACTGGGGTTGGTCGATTATCTTCCTGACCATGCTGATCAAAGGGATCTTCTTCCCTCTGTCGGCCGCCAGCTACAAATCGATGGCTCGCATGCGCGCCGTGGCACCAAAACTGGCTGCTCTGAAAGAGCAGTTCGGTGATGACCGCCAGAAAATGTCGCAAGCGATGATGGAGCTGTACAAGAAAGAGAAGATCAACCCACTGGGCGGCTGCTTGCCGATTCTGGTGCAGATGCCGGTCTTCCTGTCCTTGTACTGGGTACTTCTGGAAAGTGTTGAAATGCGCCAGGCGCCGTTCATGCTCTGGATTACCGACCTGTCGATCAAAGACCCGTTCTTCATTCTGCCGATCATCATGGGCGCAACCATGTTCATCCAGCAGCGTCTGAACCCGACTCCGCCGGATCCGATGCAGGCCAAGGTGATGAAGCTGATGCCAATCATCTTCACCTTCTTCTTCCTGTGGTTCCCTGCTGGTCTGGTGCTGTACTGGGTTGTGAACAACTGCCTGTCCATCGCTCAACAGTGGTACATCACGCGTAAAGTTGAAGCTGCTACCAAAAAAGCAGCCGAGTAACTTACTCTGGTAAGCACCACTCAAAACGCCCCCTAGTGGGGCGTTTTGCTATCCGTCACTTTTGTTTTGAGGCCTGTTTTATGAGTGTTCCGGCTGAAACCATTGCCGCAGTAGCGACAGCCCAAGGCCGAGGTGGTGTGGGGATCGTACGTATTTCCGGCCCGCTCGCCAGTGTTGCGGCGCAAGCGTTCAGCGAACGCGAACTGAAACCGCGCTACGCCCACTACGGCCCTTTTTACGGTGAAAACCGTGAAGTCCTGGATGAAGGCATTACGTTGTACTTCCCGGGGCCCAACTCGTTTACCGGCGAAGACGTGCTGGAACTGCAAGGCCACGGCGGACCTGTGGTTCTTGATATGTTGCTGCAGCGTTGCATCCAGCTGGGTTGCCGCCTGGCTCGCCCGGGTGAGTTCAGCGAGCGCGCTTTTTTGAATGACAAACTCGACCTGGCCCAGGCCGAGGCCATTGCCGACCTGATCGAGGCAAGTTCTGCACAGGCTGCGCGCAACGCTTTGCGCTCCTTGCAAGGCGCATTCTCACAGCGTGTGCATAACTTGACCGAACAGCTGATCGGTTTGCGCATCTATGTCGAAGCCGCGATTGATTTTCCGGAAGAAGAAATCGACTTTCTTGCCGATGGCCATGTGCTTGGCATGCTGGACAAGGTTCGCGAAGAGTTATCCACCGTTCAGCGTGAAGCCGGGCAGGGTGCCTTGCTGCGTGATGGCATGACCGTGGTAATTGCCGGCCGGCCCAATGCTGGCAAATCGAGCCTGCTCAACGCCCTTGCCGGACGTGAGGCGGCCATCGTGACCGAGATTGCCGGCACAACCCGTGACGTCTTGCGCGAACATATCCACATCGATGGCATGCCGTTGCATGTGGTGGACACCGCAGGCCTGCGGGATACCGATGATCAGGTCGAGAAAATCGGCGTGCAACGGGCGCTTAAGGCCATTGGCGAAGCCGATCGGGTCTTGCTGGTGGTAGATGCAACTGCGCCTGAAGCCGATGACCCGTTTGCGCTGTGGCCGGAGTTTCTGGAACAGCGCCCGGACCCGACTAAAGTGACGTTGATCCGTAACAAAGCGGATCTGAGCGGCGAGAGCATCGGTCTGCAGGTGTGTGAAGATGGCCACGTGACGATAAGCCTGAGCGCCAGATCAACGGATGGCCTGGATTTGCTGCGTGAGCACCTCAAGGCCTGCATGGGTTATGAGCAGACCTCTGAAAGCAGCTTCAGCGCGCGCCGCCGCCACCTGGAGGCGTTGCAGCACGCCAGCAAGGCACTTGAGCATGGCAGGGCACAACTGACCCTGGCAGGCGCCGGGGAGTTGCTGGCTGAGGATTTGCGCCAGGCGCAACATTCCCTGGGCGAAATTACCGGGGCATTCAGCTCCGATGACCTGCTGGGGCGGATCTTCTCCAGCTTCTGTATCGGCAAGTAAGCCTCAGACCCCTGT
>JBILYW010000590.1:0-2834 GCA_044377555.1 Pseudomonas sp. | reverse complement strand
GTCGAGGTGTTCGACCGCGCCACGCTGCGTGATCAGCTGGTGGCGCGCAAAATCCGCTTTGTGCCCAGCCAGTCCGAATATTGCTGGGCCTACCAGCTGATTGCCCGCGGTGCGCGGGTGATCAATCAGCTGGAGCTCTATGGCATGGTGCTATTGCCGGAGTTTCGCGGCTGGGCCCTGCCCGAATTACGTGATGCCATTGATCGGGAATTTTTCCTGCTGTCTGAAGCGCACTATCAGCGCTATATCGCGCCAGGCTTTCTAAAAGAGGCCTTTGGCGAGTAGGTCGTCAGCCGTTCAGTTCTGGCTCGCCAACTTTTCCAGGTGCTCAATCATCTCATCGGGTTTGAGCACCAGGATGTCGCTTTCCAGCTTGTCGATCACCACCTCGGCGGTATTGCCGATCAGCGCCCCGGAAAAACCGGTGCGGGCCACAGTGCCCATCACCGTCACAACCGCGCCCAGGGCTTTGGCAACCCGTGGAATGATCACGTCTGCCGGGCCTTCCTCTATATGCAGGCGGCTATCGTCGATTTCACATTGTTGCTGGAACACCTTGCATTCGGCCCGGTAGCTTTCCTCCAGCTGGGTGTCCAGCGGGTAGACGGCGTCGACCGCAGCCAGCATCGGGGCAGGGTGGGCGCTGACGACATGCAACTGCGCATGGGCCATGCTGGCGATGCGAAAACCATGGTCGACAATGCTTGAGTGCAAGGCCATATGCTCGGGATCGTTGTTGCCCACGTCTACGGCCGCGAGGATGACGGCGTGTTCCCAGGGCAGCGCGGTCTTGGCCAGCAGTACCGGGCTTGGGCAATAACGCAGCAGCTTCCAGTCTTCGGGGGTCAGCAGCACTTTTTTCAGCGGGTTGTCCGGCACGTGCTGCTTGATCACCAGCCCGCAGTTTTGCGCTTGTTGGACCTTGATGATGGTGGCGTGCTGGCTTTCGTGCCAGGCCTGCTCGGTGGTCACGTTGTAGGCTTCGCTTTTGAGGGCGCTCTCAAGCACGCTCAGCAGGGCCGAATGGTCGTGCTTTTTATCGCAGATCAATAGATGCAGGTGCGCCTTGGTGTGGCAGGCGATGTGTTTGGCGCGCTTGAGTGCGAGGCTTTCCATCAAATGGGGCTCGATGACGACCAACAGGCTGTTGATGCTGTGCATGACCGGTGACTCCACAAGTAATAAAGGCGGCGTGTAATCACTATAGTTGCTTGGCAGTTGCGCACGTGTTGATGCATATCAAGTTGCGCCGTTGGTGCTGCGCTCCGAGGCCCGTATAATCCCTGGCTCGCCTCAATTCAGTCTTTGTGAGCCTCATGTCAGCGATTCTTCAAAACACTGCCGGTCTGCCGTGCAACCCTCAACGGTCGGGAGCACGCGCGTGATTCTTCCTGAAATCCATGAGTTCCTGGGCTGCCGTACCCCTGACGGCTGGATCGCGGCAGCACTGGCCGATCAGGAGACCTTGCTGATCGATCACAAAAACTGTGAATTCAAGGCAGCCAGCACGGCGTTGAGCCTGATCGCCAAGTACCACTCCCATGTTGACCTGATCAACATGATGTCGCGTCTGGCCCGCGAAGAGCTGGTGCATCACGAGCAAGTCATGCGTTTGATGAAAAAGCGCAAGATCGAGCTGCGCCAGCTGTCGGCCGGGCGCTATGCGTCGGCGCTGCGCAAGGTGGTACGCAATCACGAACCGGTCAAGCTGGTGGACACGCTGGTGGTGGGTGCGTTTATCGAGGCCCGCAGTTGCGAGCGTTTCGAAGCGCTGGTGCCGCATTTGGACGAAGAACTCGGCAAGTTTTACTTCGGTCTGCTCAAAAGCGAGGCCCGGCATTTCCAGGGTTATTTGAAGCTGGCCTATCAGTACGGCGATGCCAAGGATATTGCCCAGGTGATTGAGCGGGTGAGGGCGGCTGAGCAGGAACTGATCGAAAGCCCGGATGTAGAGTTCCGCTTCCACAGCGGCGTACCAGTACTTTCTTGAGACTTCCATAAGTCCCCTGTGGGAGCGGGCTTGCTCGCGATGGCATCGCCTTGGCTTGCCTGACAGAGCGCAGCGTCTGCCTCGCGAGCAAACCCGTTCCCACAAGAATCCCGCCATCATCAAGACAGTCGCTCTCGCAGACACGGATTTGCGTGACCGTTCAACAGCCAGATAGATAGCCACCTAATAATCGGCTTGACATTAGCTGCCTAGACAGTAATATTTTGAAACATTACTGCCTAGGCAGCTTCCTGGTGCCCTGATGAAACACTTCCATCCCGATAATTTCCAAAACTGCACCCTGGGATTGCTCCTGGGGCGTACGGCCATGCTCAAAGATCGCATCATTGACCGCCACATGGAGCCTTACGGCATCACGGCGGCCCAGTTCAAAGTGCTGATTATCATGGCCCAGTTCGACGTTGATACCCCGGCCGAGCTCTGCCGCCATCTGTGCCTGGACAGTGGTTCTATGACCCGCATGCTCGACCGTCTCGAGCAGAAAAGCCTGCTGGCCCGTCAGCGCTCCGAGGCGGATCGACGCCAGATCCGGCTGGTGCTGACCGACGACGGGCAGGCGCTGGCCAGCCTGTTGCCACAGATTGGCGCCGACGCCATGAATCAGCTGGCGGGTGCCATTAGCCCGCAAGAGCTGCAAAGCCTGGAACAGATCCTCAAGAAAATACTGCTGGCAGCGGGTGATCCGATCACTGTCATGCGCTTAGGTGAAAAATGAGCCACAAAACGCTGCGTACAGGCCTGGGCCTGGTATTTACGTCGATGATGCTGGCCGGCTGCGCGAGCTATAGCGGTCTGAATACCGTGGGCGTGAGCCAGGAAGCCA
>JBILYW010000589.1:0-2845 GCA_044377555.1 Pseudomonas sp. | reverse complement strand
TGCAGATCCTGCGCGCCAACACGCGCATGCCGGACTTCATGGAAGGCGACCTGTGGGCCGGGGTGGCGGCGGTGCGCGGCGGGGCCTTGCGCCTGCGCGAATTGACCGCCAAATACGGCACTGATCTGTTCCTGCTGGCGATGCAGGACTTCATGGACCTGGGGGAAAAAGTATCGCGCATGGCCCTGGCCGAGCTGCCCAATACCCGCCTGTCACTGCAGGAGCCCCAGGACGATGGCAGCGTGTTCAAGGTATCGGTACAGATCCATGACCGCGCGCTGACCGTCGACCTGTGCGACAACCCCGACCAGTGCCTGGGCCCGACCAACTTGAGCCGGGACGGCGCGGTGGTCGCCGCGCAAATGGCCTTCAAGGCACTGACCGCCCCCCGGGGCATCACCAACGGCGGGACCTTCCGCCCGCTCACGGTATTGACTCGCCCCGGCTCCCTGTTCGATGCCCTTTCACCGGCGGCCGAAGGGTTCTATTTCGAGAACCTGATCCGCGTGCACGACCTGATCCTGCGCTGCCTGGCCCAGCAGTTCCCCGACCGTTTGCCCGCCGGCAACTTCGCCTCGGTCTGCGCCACCATCATCGGCGGCCGGCACCCGGACACCGGTCGGGCCTTCACCCTGGTGGAGCCGGAAATCGGCGGCTGGGGCGCCCAGGCCGGGCGCGATGGCAATAACGCCGTTTACTCCGGGCTGCATGGCGAAACCTACAACTGCCCGGTAGAAGTCTGCGAGGCCCGCTACGGCCTGTATGTCGAGCGCATGGCATTGAACGATGAGCCCGGCGGGCATGGCCAGTACCGGGGTGGTCGCGGTATCTGCATCGACTACCGCGTGCGCTGCGACGCCAGCTTCCTGACCTGCGGCTACACCCGTTCGGTGGTGCCGCCCTGGGGCCTGCAGCGGGGGCTGGACGGGACTCCCAACTACGTCGAAGTCCTGCGCAATGGCTGCGCGCCGGAGCGTTACGCCATGGCCAGCAACATCGAGCTGCAAGCCGGTGATCTGGTGCGGGTGCGCACAGGGGCTGGCGGTGGCTACGGCCCGCCCGCCGACCGCGAGCACAACGCGGTGCGCGACGACCTGAAAAACGGCTATCTCGACCCGGACACCGCCCGTGCCGTGTATGGCGTCCAGCCCTGACCCCGACCTGCCGCCGCTCGGCGGTCTCCACGCGTTCACCTAATAACAATAAGAGGGAACCGTCATGTTGCAACATCCGCTATCTCGCTGCGGTTTTGCGTTCACGCTGGCCATGACCCTGGGTGTAAGCACTTCGACCCGGGCAGAACAATTCATCGGCTTTGCTCAACCCGGGTTGCCCGGGCGCTGGGCCGTGGAAACCTTCCCCGTATTCAACCGCACTGCCGACGGCAACCTGCGGGCGGGGGGCAATACCGTGCTGGCGTACTTTTCGCAAACCGGCTTTACCGGCACCACCCGTGACCAGTTGCAATTTTGGGTCGGAGCGGTGCCCGGCTACACCAGCACCAATGGCGCAAAGGACGCCAGCCCCTGGGGTGTCGCGTCACCCAACCTGGGTTTTGCCTACTACTACAACGTGGTCCAACCCAAAAGCGCCTACGCCTCTGCGGGCTACGTCAGCTTCTGGACCAACCCGACGCTGATGGTCGAGTTCCCCAATGGCAACACTGACACCGCCGGCCACGGTGCCTTTGCCAACCGTTACGCCGCCAGTTTCAGCGTGGCCAACTACCTGCAGGTGGGCAAGTTTGCCGCCACCTTCACCCCCGTCGGCGTGCACTACGCCGCGCGCAATCGCAACAGCACCGACCTGGGCAACGGCGATCCGCAAAAACTGCGCGGTGGCCTCAGCTATTGGTTCGCCGACATTGCGGCGGGCTACCTGGTGCGCGACGACCTGTGGCTGGGCGTGCACCACGTCTACCACCTCAATAACCGTGCGGCCTCCAGTTTTGAGGAATCGCGCGTGGGAAAGATAGGGCCGTCCATGACCTACACCGGTTTTTCCCAGCAGGGTCTCTACCTGTCCGCCAACGTGAATTTCGACTACTACCACAGCGCCAACCTGCGCCGTTCCAATGAACTGACCATGGCGCTGGTGAAGTTTTTCTAGCGCTGCCGGCACACTCCATTCAAGGAAACCTCCATGGATACTGCAACCACACCCCCCGCCCAGCCACAGGATGTACCGGTGTCGGTACGTTGGCTCAACCCGGTTGGCCACCCCACGTTCGATGCGCCGATCGCCGATTTACTGCACGGCATCAAACAACCCGCGACCCGGGTCGAAGTCGTGTCCTTTGATATGAAGCCCAGCCCGACGCACCTGGAGTACCGCGCCTATGAGGCACTGACCTATGAACGGACAGTGCGCATCGCGCGCGATTGCGCGCAGCAGAACATCGATGCCCTGGTGATTGGCTGCTTCTACGACCCGGCCCTGGAGGACGCCCGGGAAATCTCCGGCGACTGCCTGGTGGTTGCGCCCTGCCAGGCGAGCCTGCAAGTCGCGGCGCAACTGGCCAACCGCTACTCGATCATCGTCGGGCGCGACAAGTGGATGGAGCAGATGCGCGAGCGGGTAGGCGGCTATGGTGCCGCAGACCGGCTCGCTTCGCTGCGCTCACTGGGCATGGGTGTCGATGAGTTCCAGAAAGACCACGCCCTCACCCGCCGCCGCATCATTGAACAGGCCTTGCTGGCCGTTGAGGAGGACGGCGCGGAAGCCGTCATTCTGGGCTGCACCATTGAGTTCGGCTTTTTTGAGCAGGTGCAGCGCGAGGTCGGCGTGCCTGTCATCGACCCGGTCGTGGCGGCCTTCAAGATGGCCGAGGCCCTGGCCGGCATGA
>JBILYW010000588.1:0-2846 GCA_044377555.1 Pseudomonas sp. | reverse complement strand
GGTCGACCAACAATGGCAACGTAGCCACAGCGAGTTGCATTTGAATCAGTCATGGCCATTCTCCACGCCAAGGGCTATCAGTGCTGCGGCGGCCGCTACCTGTTCGGCAATACGACGGCTCACACCCTGACCTCGGCTTTTTTCATTCAATAGGGCAATTTCGCACTCAACGAAGAACGTGCGGCAATGCGGTTCGCCCTGAATATCCACCACTTCGTAACGCGGCAGGTCACAGGCACGCGACTGCAAGAACTCTTGCAGGCGGGTCTTTGGATCTTTATTGGTGTCGACCAGGGTCAGGGTCTCGAACTCGCTGGCCAGCCAGGCCAATACGCGATCGCGGGCGGCATCCATGCCCGCGTCCAGGTAAATGGCGCCAATCAGCGCTTCAAGGGCATCTGCCAGGATCGATTCACGGCGAAAACCACCGCTCTTGAGCTCGCCAGAACCCAGACGCAGGTACTCGCCCAACTCAAAACCACGGGCCAGTACGGCCAGGGTTTCGCCTTTTACCAGGCGTGCGCGCAGACGCGACAACTGGCCTTCACGGGCCAACGGGAAGCGGTCAAACAGCGCTTCGCCGGCAACAAAATTGAGAATGGCATCACCCAGGAACTCAAGGCGCTCGTTATTGCGCCCCGCGAAACTGCGGTGTGTCAGGGCCAGAATCATCAGCTCCTGGTCTTTGAAGGTATAGCCGAGCTGACGCTCTAAACGTTCTAAAGAAAAACTCACGATTTACCCACGCTGAGTTCGTGGCCGAATGTCACCACCGGACCGATATTAGGGATCAGTGATGCTCGTTTATCGCATAGCAAATGGACAGGGAACAGGCTGTTCGCCGCCGTCACACTTAACGCTTTGTTCAAATCCACATCCTGAATACTGTTGACCGACATGCCTGAAGCGGCAGACGGCCTTGCGAACCGCAAGACGTACGATTTGTTCGTACGCCTGAAAAGCATTCGGCGCTGTTATTAACAGCGCCGTCTTGGCTACTTGATCAGACCAACCCGCGAGAAGTTAGGCAGGTTGCTCGCCTTGGGTTCCGGCCAGCTCATCCAAACAGCGAAGGCCTTGCCGACAATGTTCTTGTCGGGAACCATGCCCAGCTCGTATTTGGGAATGTTCGGATCATCCCAGTAACGGCTGTCGTTCGAATTGTCACGGTTGTCGCCCATCATGAAGTAATGCCCGGCCGGAACCGTCCACTCCTTGTCAGGCGGCGCGCGATAGCGGCTCATTTCCTTGCGGATCATGTGCTCGACTTCGCCCAGCTTTTCTTTGTACAGCTCCGCACTGCCCAAAGTGCCTGGCTCTGCACCTACCAGCTGCTCGGCAACGAGTTGATCGTTGACGTACAGCTTCTTGTCGCTGGTGTAGCGAATCTTGTCGCCCGGCAGGCCCACTACACGTTTGATGTAGTTAACCGTCGGGTCGCTTGGGTAGCGAAACACCATCACATCGCCCCGCTTCGGATCACCCACTTCGATGATTTTCGTGTCGAGGACCGGCAAGCGGATCCCGTACGAAAATTTATTCACCAAAATGAAGTCGCCCACATCCAGGGTCGGCTTCATCGAGCCGGACGGGATCTGGAACGGCTCAACCAGAAACGAACGCAGCACCAGCACGATGAACAACACCGGGAAGAACGACTTGCCGTATTCAACCAGCAACGGTTCCTTGTTGAGCTTTTCGACGACCTGCATATCAACCGGCGTGACACTGGCTTGATAGTTGGCAATGGCCTTGCGCCGGCGCGGAGCCAGGAAGACCAAATCGAGCAGCGCCAGCAAACCGCACACGGCAACAGCAATGACCAGCAACAGCGGGAAATTTAGTGACATAGGACCTAGCTATCCAACCTGAGCACTGCAAGGAAGGCTTCTTGTGGAATTTCCACGTTACCCACTTGCTTCATGCGTTTTTTACCGGCTTTCTGCTTTTCCAACAGCTTGCGCTTACGGCTAACGTCACCACCGTAGCATTTGGCCAGTACGTTTTTTCGGAGCGCTTTAACAGACGAGCGCGCAATGATTTGGCCACCAATGGCAGCCTGAATTGCCACATCGAACATCTGACGCGGAATCAGCTCTTTCATCTTCTCGGTCAACGCACGCCCTTTGTAGTGGGCGTTGTCGCGGTGAACAATCAATGCCAGGGCATCAACTTTTTCGCCGTTGATCAGTACATCGAGCTTGACCAGGTTGGCCGACTGATAACGGTTGAAATGGTAATCAAGCGAAGCATAGCCGCGACTGGTGGATTTGAGACGGTCAAAGAAGTCCAGAACCACTTCGTTCATCGGCAAATCGTAGGTCACTTGCACCTGAGTACCCAGGAACAGCATGTCGTGCTGAACGCCGCGCTTTTCAATGCACAGGGTAATGACGTTACCCAGGTGCTCTTGAGGCACAAGGATATTGGCGCGCACGATTGGCTCGCGGATGTCTTCAATGGAAGACACGTCCGGCAGCTTGGACGGGTTATCGACGTAAATCGTTTCGCCAGTCTTGAGCAGCAGCTCGAAAATTACGGTTGGAGCCGTGGTGATCAGGTCCAGGTCGTACTCGCGCTCAAGGCGCTCCTGGATGATCTCCATGTGCAACATGCCCAGGAAGCCGCAACGGAAGCCGAAGCCCAGTGCATCGGAGCTTTCCGGCGAATACTGCAGCGACGAGTCGTTCAGCGTCAGCTTCTGCAGCGCTTCACGGAAGTCTTCGAAGTCGTCGGAGCTGACCGGGAACAGACCGGCGTAAACCTGCGGCTGAATGCGTTTGAAGCCGGGCAGCACGTCAACGTCGGGGGTCGAGCTCAAGGTCAGGGTGTCACCTACTGGCGCA
>JBILYW010000087.1:0-8777 GCA_044377555.1 Pseudomonas sp. | reverse complement strand
CCAATCACCAGAATCAGCAGGGCGAAGGTCACCAGCACCAACATGGCACCGATCAGGCCGCGAGGCAGGTCGCGCTTGGGGTTTTTGGTTTCTTCTGCGGCCAGCGGCACGCCTTCGACGGCGAGGAAAAACCAGATTGCATAGGGGATGGCGGCCCACACGCCGACATAGCCGAACGGCAGGAATGCGCTGGCGCCCTTGGCCTCGGTCACCGGGATGTCCAGCAGGTTGGCGACACTGAAGTGCGGCACCATCGAGACCAGAAATACCCCCAGTGCAATGGCGGCCACGGCGGTGATGATGAACATCAGTTTGAGCGCTTCACCGACCCCGAAAATGTGGATGCCGATAAAGATGATGTAGAACGCCAGATAGATCATCCAGCCGCCAATGCCGAATAACGACTCGCAATAAGCACCGATGAATACGGCAATGGCAGCGGGTGCGATGGCATATTCGATCAGGATCGCGGTCCCGGTCAGAAACCCGCCCCAGGGCCCGAAAGCGCTGCGGGCAAAGCCATAACCGCCACCGGCGGTGGGGATCATCGACGACAGCTCGGCCAGGGAAAAGCACATGCACAAGTACATGGTGGCCATCAGCAATGTGGCAATAAACATTCCGCCCCAGCCGCCCTGGGCCAGGCCGAAGTTCCAGCCGGCGTAGTCGCCGGAGATCACATAGGCAACGCCCAGGCCCACCAGCAGGACCCAGCCGGCGGCGCCTTTTTTCAGTTCGCGTTGCTGGAAATATTCGGAGCCGACTTTTTCGAAGTCGACAGAGGATGCCGCCGGAGCGGCAGCAGGTTCGCTAGGCATGAGAATTCACCTGTTCTTTTATAGTTTGGAAGATTTGACAGGGAGTAAAGCAAGAGCTGGGCCACAGGGCCCGGGGTAGAGCTATTGATGCCTGTTTGTGGGAGCGGGCTTGCTCGCGATGCAGGCGCTGCGGTGGTGCAGTACACCGCAGCGATCCTTTCGCGAGCAAGCCCGCTCCCACAGGGTTCTGGGTTAGAAGAAACCCAGCGGGTTGATGTCGTAGCTCACCAGCAGGTTTTTGGTCTGTTGGTAGTGATCGAGCATCATCTTGTGGGTTTCACGGCCGACACCGGATTTTTTGTAGCCACCGAACGCGGCGTGCGCCGGGTACAGGTGGTAGCAGTTGGTCCAGACGCGACCGGCCTTGATGGCGCGGCCCATGCGGTAGGCGCGGTTGATATCGCGGGTCCACAGGCCGGCACCCAGGCCGAACTCGGTGTCGTTGGCAATCGCCAGCGCTTCGGCTTCGTCCTTGAAGGTGGTGATGCTGACCACCGGGCCAAAGATTTCTTCCTGGAATACGCGCATTTTGTTGGTGCCCTTGAGCAGCGTCGGCTGGATGTAATAGCCGGTTGCCAGGTCGCCTTCGAGTTTCGCCACCTGGCCGCCGGTCAGCAGCTCGGCGCCTTCAGCCTTGGCGATTTCAAGGTAGGACAGGATCTTGTCGAACTGCTGCTCGGATGCCTGGGCCCCTACCATGGTGTCGGTGTCCAGCGGGTCGCCGCGTTTGATCGATTCAACTTTCTTCATCACCACTTTCATGAAGTCGTCGTAGATCGATTCCTGAATCAGGGCGCGGGACGGGCAGGTGCAGACTTCACCCTGGTTGAAGAACGCCAGCACCAGGCCTTCAGCGGCCTTCTCAATAAAGGTCGGCTCGGCCTGCATGATGTCTTCGAAGAAGATGTTCGGCGACTTGCCGCCCAGCTCAACGGTGGACGGGATGATGTTCTCGGCGGCACATTTCATGATGTGCGAGCCCACGGGGGTGGAGCCGGTGAAAGCGATCTTGGCAATGCGCTTGCTGGTGGCCAGCGCTTCGCCCGCTTCCTTGCCGAAACCTTGCACCACGTTGAGGACGCCAGGTGGCAGCAGGTCGCCGATCAGCTCCATCAGCACGGTGATGCTCAGCGGGGTTTGTTCGGCGGGCTTGAGCACCACGCAGTTACCGGCAGCCAGTGCAGGGGCGAGTTTCCAGGCGGCCATCAGCAGCGGGAAGTTCCACGGGATGATCTGTCCGACCACGCCCAGCGGTTCGTGAATGTGGTACGCCACGGTGTTGCCGTCGATTTCGGCAGCGCTGCCTTCCTGGGCGCGGATGCAGCCGGCGTAATAACGGAAGTGATCGGCGGCCAGCGGCACGTCGGCGTTCAGGGTTTCGCGTACGGCTTTGCCGTTGTCCCAGGTTTCGGTCACGGCCAGCAATTCGAGGTTCTGTTCGATGCGATCAGCGATTTTCAGCAGCACCAGCGAACGTGCCTGTACTGAAGTCGCGCCCCAGGCGTCGGCAGCGGCGTGGGCTGCGTCGAGGGCTTTGTCGATGTCTTCTGCGGTTGAACGCGGGAATTCGGCGATGGCTTTGCCGTTCACAGGCGAGGTATTGGTGAAGTACTGGCCTTTGACGGGCGCCACGAATTCGCCGCCGATGTAGTTACCGTAGCGGCTCTTGAACGAGACGATCGAGCCTTCAGTACCGGGTTGTGCGTAACGCATGGTGGGTGTCTCCTGGCTTTATTGTGCTTATGGGAGGACGCGCTGTGGCGCTGACACAAGCTGGAGCAAGGGTCGGGCCAAATTGTCAGAGCCCTTGTAAACAGAGGCTTTCAGGGTCTTTTGCAGGGGGCGGTGCAGGACGGCTGTGGCAGTACTGACACAGTGGAAGTGACAGTTTGTGCCAAAAGCGATACGGCCGATGACCGGTGAGTCAGTTCGCGATTGCAATGGCCTGTATGCAAGAGGATGCTGGGCGTTCGGTTTGGACCGGATCTGTGTTGCCGCTGAGGTTGTTTGCCTCTGTCGAGCGCCAGACCACCGACAGAGCGGAGAACAATAAGAAATGCACAGCACCGATTTGAGTCGTCACGCACGGCAAGTCATTGATGTCACCCAGGGCCACCCTCAAGGGTGTGACCCGTCCATCGTTCGTTCCTGGCAACGCTGCCTTGAGGACTACCACCTCGATCCTGCGCAAACCATCGCTCCGACCGTGCTTGAACAGGGTCGTATTCTCGAAGGGCGCGAGCGTTTGCAGCAGGTGCTGAAAATCGCCGGGCACGAAATGAACTGCCTGCACCAGCAGCTCTCCGGTGCCGGGCACGCGGTGCTGCTGACCGATGCCCGGGGCGTCATCCTCAACTGTGTCACCGCCCCGGCCGAGCGCAAGGTGTTCGAGCAGGCCGGGTTGTGGCTGGGGGCGGACTGGAGCGAGGCTCGCGAGGGCACCAACGGGATCGGTACTTGCCTGGTCGAGCGTCAGGCGCTGACCATCCATCAGGACGAACACTTTCGCGGTCGCCACACCGGGCTGACCTGCTCGGCCAGCCCGGTGTTTGACCCCCAGGGCGAGCTGCTGGCGGTGCTCGACGTGTCTTCGGCGCGCCATGACACGTCGCGCCAGAGCCAGTTTCACACCATGGCGCTGGTCAACCTTTCAGCCAAAATCATCGAGAACAGCTACTTCCTGGGGCACTTTGAAAACCAGTGGTTGCTGCGCTTTCATCTGCAGGCGCAATCGGTCGGCCTGTTCAGCGAGGGCATGCTGGCGTTCGATGGTGACGGGATCATTTGCGCGGTCAACCAGAGTGCCCTGAACCTGCTGGGCCACGTGCGCGGCGGTTTGCTCGGGCAGTTGGTCGACAGCGTTTTCGATTGCCCGCGTGATGACCTTTTCGCCCGGGCCAGCACCCAGGCCAGTACCACCTGGCCGCTGCGTACCCGCGATGGGCGTCGTCTGTTTGCGGCGCTGCGCGGCCAGCCACGGCGCTCGCCGGCGCCGGTCGCCGAACAACCTGCACCGCCGCGCCCGCGCCTGAGCGGGATTTGCATGGGGGACGAGGCCCTGCAAGTGGACTTTCGCCGTGCGCTGCGGGTGTTTGAGCGCGATGTGCCGCTGTTGGTCAACGGTGAAACCGGTTCCGGCAAGGAAGCCTTTGCCAAAGCCGTGCATCAGGCCAGCTTGCGCAGCAGCAAACCTTTTGTGGCACTCAACTGTGCGTCCATCCCGGAGAGCCTGATCGAGAGCGAGCTGTTCGGTTATCGCGGCGGCAGTTTTACCGGGGCCCGCAAGGAGGGCATGCAGGGCAAGCTGCAACAGGCCGATGGCGGCACCTTGTTCCTGGACGAGATCGGCGACATGCCGCTGGCGCTGCAAACCCGTCTGTTAAGAGTGCTGGAAGACCGTCTGGTAGTGCCAATTGGCGGCGAACCGCTGGCGGTTGACGTGCGGATCATCAGCGCCACGCACCGCAACCTGCTGGAGCGGGTGGCCGACGGCAGTTTTCGCGAGGATCTGTATTACCGGCTCAACGGGCTGGAAGTCGGCCTGCCGGCCTTGCGTGAGCGTACGGACAAGTCGCAGTTGCTGGATTTTCTACTGGCCGAAGAAGCCGCCGGTCAACAGGTGGTGCTCAGCGCTGCGGCGCGTCAGGCACTGCTGGACTTCACATGGCCGGGTAACGTGCGCCAGTTGCGCAATGTGCTGCGCACCCTGGCGGCACTGTGTGAAGACGGGTCGATCGAGTTCGACGACGTGCCTGCCAACATACGTCTGGCGCCGTCCAGATCCCCGGAGCCTTCCGAGCGCCCGCTGGAAGATGCCGAAAAGTCGGCCTTGCTGGGTGTGCTGGAACTGCACCGCTGGCACATGACCCATGCCGCCGAGCAGTTGGGTGTTAGCCGCAACACCCTCTATAGAAAGCTGCGCAAGCACGGGATCGAGCGCTGACATCTGCTGCGGGGGCCAGCTTGCTGGCGATGGCATCCCCGCAGCTTGCCTGAAACACCTCGCCCTCAGCATCGCTGGCAAGCCAGTAATCACAAAACGTACAGGCTAAACATCAGGTGCGAAATACAGCCCTCTAGGCTACCCTTCGCCGATGATTTACGAGGTCGACTATGCACATTCATATTCTTGGTATTTGCGGCACTTTCATGGGTTCGCTGGCGGTGTTGGCCAAAGAGCTGGGCCATCATGTCACGGGTTCCGACGCTAACGTCTATCCGCCAATGAGCACTCAGCTGCAAGCTCAGGGTATTGAACTGACCCAGGGTTACGACCCGTCTCAGCTCGACCCGGCGCCGGATGTGGTTGTGATCGGCAACGCCCTGTCACGCGGCAACCCTGCCGTGGAGTATGTGCTCAACAAAGGCCTGCCTTATGTGTCCGGCCCGCAATGGCTGGCCGACCATGTGCTGCAAGGCCGCTGGGTACTGGCCGTGGCCGGTACCCACGGCAAAACCACCACCAGCAGCATGCTGGCCTGGGTGCTGGAACATGCGGGCATGGCCCCGGGTTTCCTGATTGGCGGTGTGCCGCAAAACTTTGCAGTGTCGGCCCGCCTGGGCGATACGCCGTTCTTTGTGGTTGAAGCCGATGAATACGACAGCGCCTTCTTCGACAAACGTTCGAAATTCGTGCATTACCGCCCCCGCACCGCGATCCTCAATAATCTTGAGTTCGATCACGCTGACATCTTCCCGGACCTGCCCGCGATCGAGCGGCAGTTTCATCACTTGGTGCGTACTATTCCGAGTGAAGGCCTGATCATTCATCCGACCACAGAGCCCGCCTTGCAGCGCGTGATCGAAATGGGCTGCTGGACCCCGGTACAAACCACCGGTGCTGATGGCCAATGGCAAGCCCGTTTGCTCAGTGAAGACGGCTCGCGTTTTGAAGTGCTGTTTGAAGGCGCCGTGCAAGGTACCGTCGAGTGGGACATGACCGGCCAGCACAACGTGGCCAACGCCCTGGCAACCTTGGCCGCCGCCCGCCATGTAGGTGTGGTGCCGAGCCTGGCGATTGATGGCCTGAACGTCTTCAAAAGCGTTAAGCGCCGCATGGAGAAGGTCGCCGAAGTCCACGGTATTACGATCTACGACGACTTTGCCCACCACCCGACCGCGATTGCGACCACCCTTGATGGTCTGCGCAAGCGCATCGGCGGCGCACCGCTGATTGCCGTTATTGAGCCGCGCTCCAATTCCATGAAGCTCGGCGCGCACCGTGACGGCTTGCCGCAAAGCGTGATCCAGGCCGATCACGTGGTCTGGTACGCACCGGCCAATCTGGGTTGGGACCTGGCGGCAACTGTGGCGCCAAGCCCTGTGCCGACCAAGGTTTGCGACTCGCTGGAGGCCATCATTGCCGAGGTTAAAGCGCACGTGACCCCTGGCGCACACGTGGTGATCATGAGCAACGGCGGCTTCGGCGGGCTGCATGGCAAGCTGGCGGAAGCGCTGCAATGAGCGGCCCGGAACGCATTACGCTGGCGGTGACCGGCGCATCGGGCATGCAATACGCGTTACGCCTGCTCGACTGCCTGGTACGTGAAGATCGCGAAGTGCACTTCCTGATTTCCAAGGCGGCACAGCTGGTGATGGCGACCGAAACTGACGTCAGTCTGCCGGCCAAGCCTCAGGCGATGCAGACTTTCCTGACGGAATATACCGGGGCTGCCGCCGGGCAGATTCGGGTGTATGGCAAGGAAGACTGGATGTCGCCAGTGGCTTCGGGGTCCGGAGCTCCTGCCGCGATGGTGGTGGTGCCTTGCTCAACCGGCACGTTGTCGGCAATTGCCACCGGCGCCTGCAACAATCTGGTGGAGCGTGCTGCGGACGTGACCCTCAAGGAGCGCCGCCAACTGATCCTGGTGCCGCGTGAGGCGCCGTATTCCAGCATCCACCTGGAGAACATGCTCAAGTTGTCGAATATGGGGGCGATCATCATGCCCGCGTCCCCGGGGTTCTATCATCAGCCGCAGACCATCGATGACCTGGTGGACTTTGTGGTGGCGCGCATTCTCAATCTGCTCAACATCCCCCAGGACATGCTCCCGCGTTGGGGCGAACACCATGTGGGCGGCGATGAGTAAGGCGCTGCTGGCATTGCTGGTGGCGGCGCTGGTGTGTGGTTGCGCCAGCGTTCGCACGCTGGACGCCGCCAAGCCGGGTGCGCCGGTTGTCTACTCGGGTACTCGGCTGGATTTGTATGCCATGCAGGGCGGGTGTTGCGCCAAAGACCGGTTTGGCGCCGATGCGCCGCGCTACCCCGGCCTTGACCTGCCCGCCAGCGCGTTGCTCGATACGGTGTTGTTGCCGTTGTCAGTGCTGACGGTACTCGGCGTCGGGTTTCAGGCCAGTGGCGGCTTGTAGCTGACAGCTGGGTGCTTACTTGCCCAGCTTGCGCAACTCATCCGATTCAATCACCCGCACGCCGTCCTGTTCTTCCAGCGCCAGGCGCCAGAGGGCCCGAGCCAGTTGGCAGGCTTCGATGCCGTGGTATTTGCCCGGAATCAATTTGGACAGTGGCCCCGCGATTTGTTCGGCCAGCCGCGGTTCAACGCGGTCGCCGAGCAGCAGCGAAGGGCGTGCGATGGTCAGTTGCGGCCAGTTCTGGGCGCGCACCGATTGCTCCATATCGCCTTTGACCCGGTTATAGAACACCGAGGATTTGGGGTCGGCGCCAATGGCGCTGACCACGATCAGGTGTCGGGCGCCCATTTCCCGTGCGCGTCTGGCGAAGGCCACCACCATGTCATGGTCGACTGCACGGAATGCCGCTTCCGAGCCCGCCTGCTTGATCGTCGTACCCAGGCAGCAGAAGGCTACATCGACCCGGCCACTGAGCTGGGGCAGGAATACGGCAGGGTCGCCCACCGGGTTTTCCAGATGAGGATGCTCAGCCAAAGGCTTTCGCGAAGGGGCAAGGACCCGGCTGATGGTTGGCTCATTGAGCAAGCGGTCGAGCAGCAGCTCACCGGTAAGGCCGGTGGCTCCGGCAAGCAGGATGTGTGAAGGCGTCAAGTGCATAGTGTTTCTCCCCAGATACATTCAGCTTAGTCATTCCAGACTTATTTGCTTACTGCAAAGCCTGTTTTGCTTGTTGCTGACGTAAACGTTGCCAGTGGGCCAGAACGCCTTTGGGTGCCCAGATTTGCGGTTCTGAAGGATCGTAGCCGTCAGCCTGCTCGCGCTCGGCGACGTACTGCCTGGCCAGTTTGAAAGCTTTTTGCAGGTCGTCGGTCTGGTTAAGCGCCTGTGCGAACAAGGCATTGCCGAAGTAGGTGAAGTCGGCTTCTTCGGAGCAGCCAAAAGACACCTTGTCTGCGCTGGATGCGGTCATGATCAGGGTCTTTTCATCCTTGAGTGCCGGGATGAAGCCGCCCGAGTAGCAGGACGAAATCACGATGATCTTGTTGCGGTTCTTCAGCGGTGCCAGGGCTGCGGCCAGTTCGTCGGCAGGCAGGTCTGCCAGCTCCAGCCGGGGCTGGTCCAGCACCAGTTCGTGCTCCTGGGTGCCGTGGCTGGTGAGGTAGATGAACACCAGGTCTTCGGGGCCGGTACGTTCGGCCAGGGCAATGGCCGCACGGTGCAGGTTCTCGCGAGTGGCCATGGGGCGATCCAGCAGGTGGTCGCGGTGGTTCACCAGCGTGATCCGGCCGTGGCTGCCAAAGCGGCTGGCGAGCATGTTGTTGACGTAATCGGCTTCGCGCTTGAAAACGCTCTGCTTGCCGTCGCCTGCCAGCACCAGGCTGTACAGTTCGATGGCGGGGGTGGACGCAGCGATGCCCGCCAGTGCCTCGTTGAGCAGCGTGCCCTGGTTGAGCAGCCCCAGCTCCAGCGGGTCGGGCAATAAAGCACCGCTGGCATCGCGTACCCGTTGCCCGTTCTGCCAGAAACCGCTTTGGACGGAGCCGTCGGCCAAGGTCAGGGTGCCGTGGCCGTGATAGGTGTCGGCAGCGA
>JBILYW010000587.1:0-2849 GCA_044377555.1 Pseudomonas sp. | reverse complement strand
TTCCTGGCCGACGTACTCGTCCAGATTGGCCGCTCGCAGACGGGCAGCCAAGGGTTGGGCTATCGGGGCACTTCGAAACAGATCCATGGGCAGCTTTTGAAACCTCTTCCAGGGCTTATTCCTGGATGACATCAGCCCCTTTCGGGATATCGAACTTGAACTTGGATGCGGGGATCGGCTCGTTGACCTTGACCCCGGTGAACAGGATGTTGGTGCGCTGACCCACACTGTCGATCAACTGCATATCGTTGATCTTGCCACCGCGAAACGACAGGCGCAGGGAGTCGAACAAGGTGTCCTTGGTCTTTGGCTTGAGGGTGAAGTCCATGACATCACCGGCTTGCTTGGAGGTGATGTCGAAGCTCTCGCTGATTTTGGACACGTCACCCGACAGCAACAAGGCAGGGGTCTGGGTCAGGCGCTGGTCCAGCTTCTTGATCGTGACCTGTTCCAGATCCGGGTCCCAGAGTGAGACTTTCTGGCCGTCAGAAACCATCAACTGTTCGTTTGGGGCATCAGTGTGCCAGTAGAACAACCCCGGGCGCTTGACCGACATTTCACCGGCGGTTTCCTGCAACTGCGTGCCGCTGCCATCCAGCGTCAACTGGGAGAAGCGCGCAGTGATCGTATCGGACCCGAGCAATTGACCAAGACGTTTCACACTGTCAGCGTCGGCATGAGCCGAAAGCGAAGAAAAAGCCAATACCGGTAGCAAAAGCATGCTGGCAAAACGCATGGAAATCCTCATTGATTAGTTGAAACCTGCCCGCTGGAAACTGGGCAGGTCAATCGCGCATCGGGGCTGGCGCCAGTACTTCACGCGAGCCGTTAGTGTTCATCGAGGTGACAACCCCGGCCATTTCCATGGATTCGATCATGCGGGCCGCACGGTTGTAGCCGATCTTCAATTTGCGCTGTACCGCAGAGATCGAGGCACGACGGCTTTCAAGTACAAACTGTACCGCTTCGTCGTAGAGGGCATCGGTTTCAGCGTCATCGCCGCCATCACTGCCGCCGTCAAAACCGCTGCCAGGTTCTTCAACACCGGCAAGGATGTCTTCGTTGTAGTCCGGAGTACCGCGCAATTTCCAGGCTTCCACCACGCGGTGTACTTCTTCGTCCGATACGAACGCGCCATGCACACGAATCGGCAGGCTGGTGCCGGGCGGCATGTAGAGCATGTCACCATGGCCCAGCAGTTGCTCGGCACCACCCTGGTCGATGATGGTGCGCGAATCGATCTTGCTCGATACCTGGAACGCCATACGGGTCGGGATGTTGGCCTTGATAAGACCGGTAATCACGTCCACCGACGGGCGCTGGGTGGCGAGGATCAAATGAATGCCCGCGGCCCGTGCTTTCTGGGCAATACGGGCGATCAGCTCTTCGACCTTTTTACCGACGATCATCATCATGTCGGCAAATTCGTCGACCACCACCACGATGGTCGGCAACTTCACGAGCAACGGTGCTTCGTCGTGCATGCTTTCGCGCTTGTACAACGGATCGACCAGCGGCTCGCCAGCGTCCTGGGCATCCTTGACCTTCTGGTTGAAGCCCGCCAGGTTGCGCACGCCCATCTTGGCCATCAGTTTGTAACGGCGCTCCATCTCGGCAACGCTCCAGCGCAGTGCGTTGGCGGCGTCCTTCATGTCCGTAACCACCGGGCACAACAGATGCGGAATGCCTTCATAGATCGACAGTTCAAGCATCTTCGGGTCGATCATGATCAATTTGGCGTCTTCGGGGCCAGACTTGAACAGGATCGACAGGATCATCGCGTTCACGCCCACCGACTTGCCGGAACCGGTCGTACCGGCTACCAGCAAGTGAGGCATTTTCGCCAGGTCGGTGATCACCGGACGGCCACCGATATCATGGCCCAAAGCCAGCGTTACCGGGGACTTGGCGTTGTCGTACTCAGGGGTCGACAGCACTTCGGAGAAACGTACGATCTGCCGGTCTTCGTTAGGAATCTCGATACCGACCGTGGTCTTGCCCGGAATGACTTCAACCACCCGCACACTGGTTACGGCCAGCGAGCGCGCCAGGTCTTTGGCCAGGTTTGAAATACGGCTGACCTTGACCCCGGCTGCCGGCTGAATTTCGTAACGGGTAATCACCGGGCCCGGGTGAATCGAGTCCACCGTGACCTCTACACCGAATTCCTTGAGCTTGATTTCAAGCAAATGGCCAACGGCTGCCAGGGACTCGGGGGAGTAATTGAGCTGTTTTTTCTCGGCCGGATCAAGAATCGAGATCGGCGGCAGCGTGCCTTCAACGGCGCTGTCCACGAACAGCGGCGCCTGTTTCTCTTTCTGTACGCGCTTGCTCGGTTCCGGCGCCTTGGCCGGTGCCGGAGCAATAACGGCCGGAACGTGTTTTTCACGCTCGGACATGTGCTTGGTCAACGCCTGTTCGCGCTCGATCAGCCGCTCTTTGGCCTTGGCTTGCTCGCGCTTGTCGGAAACGCTTGGCGCAACCACTTCGTTGACCCGGCTGTCGACTTCCCGCAGTTGAGCCACAAGCTGCTTGCGCTCGTTGCGCTCGGACCACCAGCGGTTGGCCGCGCCCTGAATCAGCTCAAACAGGTCAAGGGTGATTTTGCCGGTCACGTCCATGACCTTGAACCATGACAGGTCAGTGAACACCGTCAGGCCAAACAGGAACAATGCAATCAGCAACAAGGTACTGCCCTGGATATTCAGCGCATTCCTGGCCAGATCACCCAGGCTTTCGCCCAGCGCACCACCGGCGCCTGCCGGCAAGCCAGCGGCGGAGTGGAAGTGAATATGGGCCAGGGCTGCGCCCGAAAGCACCAGAAACACCAGCCCCACCAGACGCCACGA
>JBILYW010000586.1:0-2858 GCA_044377555.1 Pseudomonas sp. | reverse complement strand
GTCACGGCGACCTGCTGCACTTTACGGCAGATGACCAGCAAACCCGCATCGTGCAATTGCCCCTGGAGCAAATCGCCCCGTGGCGGCGCTGGCAACTGGTGGCAATCGACCAGCCCGTCGATGACGTGATCGCCCAGTTACGCCGCTATCAACCCGGCCTGATTCTACTCACCGACAAAGCTCTGGGGCAGCGGCGCATTACCGCCGCCCTGAACCTGCGTGACCCCAAGCGCGCATTGCAGGCGGCCATTGCTCCACTGGGCGGGCATCTGCAAGACAACGTTCCCTTTGCCCTGATCGTCTCGGCCAAACCCTGACCCTCATATTCACCTGCGGGAGCAGGCAAGCCCGACTCCCACATTTGATCCGCATAAAACAATTTTCATCTATTTCTGGAAATCCTCTCAGGCCAAGAGTCTTTACCTACGAACGTCACTGATAAAGATTCGCATTAGTGACCATGGCGTTTCATTTCGTAGGTCACCTCATGCCTTCTACGCGTTTGCGTTGCGTCCGCCTCCCCCGTTGCCGATCACTGCACCTGAGCCTGCTGCTGGGTTTGCCAGCGCTGGCCATCGGCGCCAGCCCTGTGCCCGAGGCGCACATCAATCGGCAACAACTGCATTTCCAGATCCCGGCCCAGCCACTGGCCAGCGCACTGATTGTGTTCTCCCAACAGTCGGGCTGGCAGGTCAGCGCAGAAAGCGCATTACTCAACTCACTGGGCAGCGCGCCGGTCGATGGCAGCATGAGCCCTGAAAAAGCCCTGGCCCGCCTGCTGCGCAACAGCGGCCTGCAATGGGAGAGCACTTCTGCCGACAGCGCCTCCATCCTGCCGCCCACGGAAAACGACGTCCTGCTGATCAAAAGCACGCCGATCACCGCCATGGACTCAGTGTTTCAAGGCGAACAGGTGATTGATCGGCAAATGATCGAAAGCCTGCCCTCAGGCAACGGCGATATCACCAGCCTGCTGCGTACCAACCCCAACGTTCAGTTCGATAACAGCCAGCTGAGCAGCAAAACCCCGGGGGAAATTGCCCCTGCCAATATCAGCATCAACGGCGCAAGGCCCTGGCAAAACCTGTTCATCGTTGACGGCATGAGCATGAACAACGACCTGGACCCCGGAGGCACCAATGATGATTTCGACGAACTGCCGGGGCGCAGCCAGGGGCTGGCACTGGACACCGACTTGCTTGAGGACATCAAGGTCTACGACAGCAACGTCCCGGTGGAATTTGGCGGCTTCAACGGCGGCGTGGTCCAGGCCAATACACGCGACCCCAAGGCCGGCTTTCACGGCAAGCTCTCCGTGCAGATGTCGCGCTCGGAGTGGACCCGCTACCACCTGAATGAAGAAGACCCGGACCTCGAAAACTTTGAAGCAGGCTTTGGTAACAGCAGCCAGCCCGACTTTAAAAAAGTCATCACCCGCGCCACCCTCGAAGGGAGCCTGACCGATAACTTCGGCCTGCTGGGCAGCTTTTCGCGCAAGGACTCGACCATGCCCACCCGGGTGTTTTCCGTGTCCAACCAGACCGATACGGCCAACGCCGCCGAAGTGCAGACCCGGCGCATCGACAACTACTTCATCAAGGCCGTCTGGCAGGCCAGCGAAGACTGGAAGCTGGACGTGAGCCTGACCCACGCGCCGGAAACCGCCAAAACCTTCGGCCCCAACGCAATCTACTCCGCCCGCGAGATGGAGGCCGGCGGCGACAGCCTCAGCGCACGCCTTGTCTGGAATGCGCCGCTGGCCCGGGTCGAGCAAAACCTGAGCTGGAGCGAGCTGAACACCTCGCGCTATTCCGACAGCGACTACATGGTTTTTTGGCGCACCTCCACGAGCAAAAACTGGAGCAACTCAGGAGCCGCAACCGAGGGCGGTTTTGGCGATCTCGAGGAAACCCAGAAAACCCTGGCCTACAAACTAAAGGCCGACTGGAACAGCTTCAGCTGGATGGGCGTAAACCATTCACTGCAAACCGGCCTGGAGCTATCGCAGAACTCGGCCAGCTATGAGCGCAACAAGCCTTACAACAGCTACACCGTCGCCAAGACCAGCACCTGCATGAACAATGACCCCTACTGCTCGATCGGCCCCACCCTTGCCGATGGCTGGGACGGCCAGTACGCCAACAAAAAGACCGTGACCCAGGGCAAAACCAGTTTCGACACCCGCACCTGGGCTTTGTACCTGCAGGACGAGATGCGCTACAAGCGCCTGACGGTAAGGCCCGGCATACGGATCGACGGTGATGACTACATGCACCAGACCACCGTGGCACCGCGCCTGGCAATTGAGCTGGACGTGTTCGGCGACAGCAAGACCCATATCACCGGCGGCGCCAACCGTTACTACGGGCGCAACCTGTATACCTACCGCCTGCGCGACGGCGTCGCAGCCATGAGCACCGAATACACCCGCGCCAACTCGACCTCCGACTGGGTGCTGAGCAAGCAGGTGGCCAACGACAGCAAATTCAACCAGCTCAAAGTGCCTTACGACGACGAACTGACCCTGGGCCTGAGCCATGTGCAATGGGACACCGAGTTCTCCGTCAAATACGTAAAACGCATGGGCCGCGAGCAAGTCAGCCGTGCCTGGGGCTCGCAGATCGGTGAACCATCCGAAGATACCGGTACCCTGGCGGCCAACTACTACACCTACTACAACGGCGGCAAAAGCGACGCCGACATCTACACCCTGACGATCACCCCGCTGCACGCCTTCACTCTGGGCAGCACCCGCACTTCGGGCCAGTTCGCCATGGACTGGAGCAAAATCAACAACACCGGACTATCCAGCTACACCGCCAATATCGGCGCCACCTATGTCGAAGACCCGACGATCC
>JBILYW010000584.1:0-2872 GCA_044377555.1 Pseudomonas sp. | reverse complement strand
CGCCCGTTCGACGACGTGCTGGCCGAGGTGATTCACCTGGCTGAAAACGGCGTGCGCGAAGTGACCTTGCTCGGCCAGAACGTCAACGGCTATCGCGGCTTGACCGAGGGCGGCCGCCTGGCGGATCTCGCCGAGCTGATTCGCGTGGTTGCAGCCATCGACGGCATCGAGCGTATTCGCTACACCACCTCACACCCGCTGGAGTTCTCCGACAGCCTGATCCAGGCTCACGCGGAAGTCCCGGAACTGGTCAAGCACCTGCATTTGCCGGTGCAGTCGGGTTCTGACCGCATCCTGTCAGCGATGAAGCGCAACCACACGGCGCTGGAGTACAAGTCCAAGCTGCGCAAACTGCGCGCCGCCGTGCCGGGGATCTGCATCAGTTCGGACTTTATTGTCGGCTTCCCGGGCGAAACCGAAAAAGACTTCGAACAAACCATGAAGCTGATCGAAGACGTGGGCTTCGACTTCTCCTACTCCTTTGTTTACAGCCAGCGCCCGGGTACCCCGGCCGCCGATTTGGCTGACGACACGCCAGAAGAGCGCAAGAAGGAGCGTCTGAACGCGCTGCAACATCGCCTCAACCAGCAGGGTTTCGAAATCAGCCGCCAGATGGTGGGTTCGACCCAGCGGATTCTGGTCACTGATTACTCGAAGAAAGATCCTGGCGAGCTGCAGGGCCGCACCGAGAACAACCGCATCGTCAACTTCCGCTGCGATAACCCGCAGCTGATCGGGCAATTCGCCGATGTGCATATCGATGCTGCCCAGCCGCACTCGTTGCGGGGCTCGCTGCTGAGTTAAAGGCGCATGGTCAGTCACTGTGGGAGCGTGCTTGTTCGCGATGCAGACGACGCGGTTTATTTAAATGACCGCGGTAATGCGATCGCGAGCAATCCCGCTCCCACAGACCGTGAAGCGAGACCGACAATCATTTAGCGAAGTCCTTTCACCCATGACCTGCTAGCGTTATCCTTCATTTCATCTTAATTGCCTAAGGGCGGCTAAATACGACCTTGAACGCACCCATAGAACCACATCGCTTCCTTCTCGAGCCTTTTGAGGCTCGCCGTTTCGCCAATCTGTGCGGGCAGTTCGACGAGCATTTGCGCTTGATTGAACAGCGCCTGACGATCGAAATCCGCAATCGCGGCAATCAATTCGAATTGATCGGCGACCCAAAACTGACGTCCTCCGCAGAAAACCTGCTGCGCCGCCTGTACCGCGAAACCAAAGCCTCTGAGCTTTCGCCGGACATGGTGCATCTGTTCCTGCAGGAATCTGCCGTCGAAGACCTCGCCAGCAATCCTGTGGCCGAAGCCAGTGTTTCGTTGCGCACCAAAAAGGGCATGATTCGCCCTCGCGGCATCAACCAGCAGCGCTACGTCAAAGAGATCCTGGGCAACGACATCAACTTCGGCGTTGGCCCGGCGGGTACGGGTAAAACCTATCTGGCCGTGGCCTGTGCCGTTGATGCCCTGGAACGCGAGCAGATCCGCCGCATCCTGCTGGTTCGTCCGGCGGTTGAAGCAGGCGAGAAACTCGGTTTCCTGCCCGGCGACCTGTCGCAAAAAATCGACCCGTACCTGCGCCCGCTCTACGACGCCCTGTACGAGATGCTGGGCTTTGAATACGTGGCCAAACTGATCGAGCGCCAGGTTATTGAAGTCGCACCGCTGGCCTATATGCGCGGTCGTACGCTGAACAACAGTTTCATCATTCTCGACGAAAGCCAGAACACCACCGTTGAGCAAATGAAGATGTTCCTGACCCGTATCGGCTTCGGCTCTACCGCCGTGATCACCGGTGACATCACCCAGATCGACCTGCCCAAGGGCACCAAGTCGGGGCTGAACCACGTCATCGAAGTGCTCAAGGACGTACCGGGCATCAGCTTTACTCACTTCCAGTCCAAAGACGTGGTGCGCCACCCGCTGGTGCAGCGCATTGTGGAAGCCTACGGGCGCTACGAACAGGAAGCCGCTGACAAGCTTGCCGCACTGCCCGCTGCAAAGGATTACCGTCACGATGCTTGAGCTTGACCTGCAACTGGCCACCGAGGCAGCGGCCCCCACCGAAGCCCAGTTCCGCCAATGGTGCGAACTGGCCCTGCGCCAGCGCACCGCTGATTCGGAAATGACCATTCGCCTGGTAGACGAACCCGAAGGCCGTGAGCTTAATCACACCTGGCGCCAGAAAGACTACGCGACCAACGTGCTGTCCTTCCCGGCCGACGTGCCCGACGAGTTTCTGGATATCCCGTTGCTGGGCGATCTGGTCATTTGCGTGGCAGTGGTTGAACGCGAAGCCGCAGAACAAGGCAAAAGCCTTGAGGCCCACTGGGCCCATCTGGTGATTCACGGCTGCTTGCATCTTCTGGGTTACGACCATATAGAAGATGAAGAAGCCGAAGAAATGGAAGCACTGGAACGAACGTTGCTTGCAGAACTGGGTCATCCTGACCCGTATGCAGACGACGAAACCTGATACACCCACTGAAACTACCAAGGGATACGAGTAAATCGCTATGAGCGAAGACCGATCGAGCAACGGGCAAAAGTCATGGTTAGGTAAGCTGACCCAGGCCTTTGCCCATGAGCCGAAAAACCGCCAGGAGCTGCTTGAGCTGCTGCGCGAAGCACATCAGAACAAACTCCTGGACAGTGAAGCGCTGGCCATCGTCGAAGGCGCCATTCAAGTGGCTGACCTGCAAGTACGGGACATCATGGTTCCGCGTTCGCAGATGATCAGCATCAGGGCGACCCAGACACCCCGAGAATTTCTCCCGGCGATCATCGAGGCGGCGCACTCGCGCTATCCGGTGATCGGCGAAAGCCACGACGACGTCCTGGGCGTGCTCCTGGCCAAAGAC
>JBILYW010000585.1:0-2872 GCA_044377555.1 Pseudomonas sp. | reverse complement strand
AAAATGACCTTGCCTTCAGCATCAGCCAGAGGCTCGGAAAGACCGCTGCGCAATGCAGCAACCAGCGAATTGGTAGTGCCCAAGTCGATCCCCACAGCCAGACGTCGCTGGTGCGGTTGAGGACTTTGGCCGGGTTCGGCGATCTGCAGTAGGGCCATCGTAATCAGGGCTTATCTGTAATCAGGCGTGCAACCAGGGCAGCACGGGGTTAATCGTCGAGGCGCTCTTCTAACTGGCGCACTTCGTAAGTGAGCTTGTCGAGGAACTGCATGCGCCGCATCAGGCGTTCGGCCTGTTCACGTTGCGCAGCATCATCCCAGCAAGCAGCGAAGCTGTCGTTCAATTGATCCTGAGCGACTTTAAGCCGACGCTTGAAGGCTGCAATACCTGCCATATCGGCGCTGTCCTGCAAATCTTCAAGTTCTTCGCGCCATTGCATCTGCTGCATCAGAAACTCGGGATCATGCACCGTCACTTCCAGCGGCATCTCACGCCCATTCATCGCAAGCAAGTAACGCGCGCGCTTGGGTGGGCTCTTGAGCGTCTGGTAGGCCTCATTGAGGTTGGCGGATTGCTCTAGCGCCAGCCGCTGCTCACGCTCGGAAGCATCAGCAAACCGGTCTGGATGAACACCACGCGCCAACTCTCGGTAGCGCGTAGCCAACTGCTCGAGGTCGAGCGAAAAGCCCGGCTGCAGTTCAAATAGTGC
The DNA here is from genome assembly GCA_044377555.1 of Pseudomonas sp. Taxonomy (GTDB): domain Bacteria; phylum Pseudomonadota; class Gammaproteobacteria; order Pseudomonadales; family Pseudomonadaceae; genus Aquipseudomonas. The sequence continues at coordinate 2,163 of JBILYW010000585.1, read as the reverse complement.
GAAATGACAAGGAGTACCCACGAATAGCCTCAGATGTTGAAGCTTTCGCCGCAGCCACATTCACCGCGCACGTTGGGGTTGTTGAACTTGAAACCTTCGTTCAACCCTTCCTTGGCGAAATCGAGCTCGGTCCCGTCCAGATAAGTCAGGCTTTTAGGATCGATGATCACTTTTTCGCCATGACTCTCAAAGACTTGATCGTCGCTGCCAACCTCGTCAACAAACTCAAGCACATAGGCAAGACCGGAACAGCCCGTGGTGCGAACACCCAGACGAATCCCCTCACCTTTGCCGCGCCCATCAAGGGAACGACGAATATGCCGAGCCGCCGCTTCTGTCATGCTGATAGCCATCAGGACTCCTTACATATCGCCAGTATCTTCACCACGCTCATGCCGTTGCTGGCACGGGGTCGAAGATCAGATCAAACCTTTCTTCTGCTTGTAATCGCGAACAGCAGCCTTGATGGCGTCTTCAGCGAGTACCGAGCAGTGAATTTTTACCGGCGGCAAGGCCAGTTCTTCTGCCAGCTGAGTGTTCTTGATGGTCTCTGCTTCATCCAGAGTCTTGCCTTTCATCCACTCGGTTGCCAGGGAGCTGGAAGCAATTGCCGAACCACAACCGTAGGTCTTGAACTTGGCATCTTCGATGATGCCCTGCTCGTTAACCTTGATCTGCAAACGCATCACGTCGCCGCACGCCGGAGCGCCGACCATGCCGGTGCCTACGTCTGGGTCTTCCGCGTCCATCTTGCCGACGTTGCGCGGGTTCTCGTAGTGGTCAATGACCTTTTCGCTGTAAGCCATGGTACTAATCCTCACTCATCAGAGAGTCGCTCTTGAGACGCTGTAAAAGCTGCTGTTCGCTACGCTTACAGCGTCTACTTACGGCGACTTAAATTGTTAGTGCGCCGCCCATTCGATTTTCGAAATGTCGATGCCGTCTTTGTACATGTCCCACAGCGGCGACAAGGCGCGCAGCTTGGTAACAGCCTCGCAAACCTTCTGCGCGGCGTAATCGATTTCTTCTTCGGTGGTGAAACGGCCGAAGGTGAAGCGGATCGAGCTGTGTGCCAATTCGTCATTGCGGCCCAGGGCGCGCAAAACGTAGGACGGCTCAAGGGAAGCGGAGGTACAGGCCGAACCGGACGACACTGCCAGATCCTTGAGCGCCATGATCAGCGACTCGCCTTCAACGTAGTTGAAGCTCAGGTTCAGGTTGTGCGGAACGCGTGCAGTCATGCTGCCGTTTACGTACAGCTCTTCAAGGTGTTCAACCTGCTTGAAGAAGCGATCGCTCAACGCTTTGATACGGATATTTTCCGCCGCCATCTCTTCTTTGGCAATCTGGAACGCTTCGCCCATGCCCACGATCTGGTGGGTAGCCAAGGTGCCCGAACGCATGCCGCGCTCGTGACCGCCGCCGTGCATGGCTGCTTCGATACGTACGCGAGGCTTGCGGCTCACGTAGAGCGCGCCAATGCCTTTAGGGCCGTAGGTTTTGTGAGCCGAGAACGACATCATGTCGACTTTCAGCTTGGCCAGGTCAATCTCGACCTTGCCGGTGGACTGTGCCGCATCAACATGGAACAACACGCCGCGCGAGCGAGTCAGCTCACCAATGGCAGCGATATCGTTGATGGTGCCGATTTCGTTGTTCACGTGCATGATCGAAACCAGAATGGTGTCGTCGCGCATGGCTGCTTCAACCATCGCTGGCGTCACCAGGCCGTCTGTGCCCGGCTCGATGTAGGTCACTTCAAAGCCTTCGCGCTCCAGCTGACGCATGGTGTCGAGGACGGCCTTGTGTTCAATCTTGTCGGTGATCAGGTGCTTGCCCTTGGTGGCATAGAAATGCGCAGCACCTTTGATTGCCAGGTTGTTGGCCTCGGTCGCACCGGAGGTCCAGACAATTTCACGCGGGTCGGCATTAACCAGGTCTGCAACCTGACGACGACCATTCTCGACCGCTTCTTCAGCCTTCCAGCCAAACACGTGAGAACGCGAAGCCGGGTTACCGAAGTTCCCGTCAACCAACAGGCAGTCGCTCATTTTTTGAGCAACACGCGGATCAACCGGGGTAGTGGCTGAGTAATCGAGGTAAATTGGCAATTTCATGGACTATCTCCTAAATCAGGCTGGCTGGCGCACCGTCGTTTTTATG
>JBILYW010000086.1:0-8858 GCA_044377555.1 Pseudomonas sp. | reverse complement strand
ACTCATGCCGAGCGTAGCCAAAGCTGAAGGTTCGCCGCGCAGGTCTGTCGAGCAGGAAACTGTCGGGATCGGGATTGGCCCACGGGTCCCTGTTGGCGCTGGCCAATAACAACAGAACGGTATCCCCGGCCTCCAGAACGCGATCGCCTACAGTGCATCGCGCCGCCACAAACCGCCGGGTGTTCTGTACCGGCGAATCATGCCGCGCCACCTCGGCCACCAGCTCTATCGCACGCTGCGGAGCCTGCTGCACGCTTTGCAGCAGGCCAGGGTGCTGTTGCAAAGCGACCAAGGTGTTGCCGATCAGCCCTGCGCCGGCTTCACAGGTCTGTGATAACAGACCGGTCAGGTTGGCAATCAAGGCATCACGGTCTGGCCAGACGCCTGCCTGATGCTGTCTGTAGATGTGATCCAGAACAGCGCTTTCCTTGCCCTCACCACTGAGCAAGCCATTGAACATGTCGCCAAGCCGGGCAGCGGCGACGTCGGCGGCGTGCAATTGCGTTTCATCGCTCAACGGTGAAAGGCAGGCGACAAAATCCCGGGTGCATTCGGCTACTTCTTGCAATTGGCTGGACGCGAAACCCAGCAAACTGGCAACGACCGACACGGGCAAGGTGAAGATCAGCGCATTCAAATCTTCGAACGGGTCATGGGGTGAGTCGAGCAGGCGCACCACGCTATCCGCGATACTGGCGGCTCCTGTTGAGGCCAGGACAGGTGCAATCACACCCCTGGGGCATCGATGCCGCTCTCCTTCATTCATCCGCATCAAATGACCGAACACCCGCCCCGCCGGGCCCTGGGCGATGGCCCCAGGCACAGGCTCAGCCAGTGGTCGTACCCGGCAATCAGGGTGGGCGGCTACGGCCTCCACGGCCCGGGCACTGCTCGCAATCCATAGCCCGAGCGCCGGATCAAACCACAGCTCGCCGTGCTGCCTGAGCTGCTGGTAATAACCGTATGGATCGGGATGTGTGGTGGCTTGAAACGGCGTCATTGCGCAAGTCCTGTTCACAAAGAAGCGCTACTATCTAACATCTTCAGTGCCCACGATTCGCTCAGGAGCGAAATATGGATTGCCTCGACAGTGAAACATCCTTGTCCCGGATCGCGGGGGCCATCGCCGAACCGGCACGGACAAAAATGCTGTGTTCACTGATGGACGGCCGCGCCCGTACCAGCACTGAAATGGCCGCTATCGCCAACGTCAGCCCGTCCACCGCCAGCGCGCATTTGACCCGGCTCAAGGAGGATGGCCTGATCACGCTGTACATCCAGGGCAGGCATCGCTACTACAGCCTGGCAGACGCGCATGTCGCCCGGGCGCTCGAAGCGCTGATGGTGATCAGCCAGAACCCTGCGCCAGCCTTTATCCCCACCACTCCTGACAGATTGCAGTTCGCGCGGACCTGCTATGACCACATGGCAGGCACATTGGGTGTGCAGTTACACGACCATGTGATTGAGTCAGGCTGGTTAACGCCGAACCTGGATGGCAGCAGCACGTATCAACTCACCCCGGCCGGGGAAAATGCGATGACCGGGCTCGGGCTTGAAATAAGCGCCATCAAGGCGCAGCGGCGTCGATTCGCGTGTCCATGCCTGGACTGGAGCATGCGCCGCCCGCATCTGGCCGGCGCCCTGGGCGCTGCCTTTCTGCAGCTGTTCATCAAGCACAAATGGGTGATTCAGGACCTTGATAGCCGGGTACTTGCATTAACCCCCAAGGGCCGCAAAGCGTTCTGCGCCCGATTCGGGCTCACGCTTGAGATGGCCAGTCAGGGCCGGCCCGTCTCGGCGCCTGTTACAGGGACATACGCTCAACAACCGGGCATTTCACCTTGTGGGTGAAGGGCTCGTCCCTGTTCTCGATCAGGTGCAGGGCGGCGCGACAGCCCATTTCGTAATAGGGCAGCTGGACAGTGCTCAGCGGCGGATAGAACAGCTCTGCAACGCCCACCATATTGTCAAAACCCAGCACGGCAACATCACCCGGAATCTTCAGGCCCTGGCCGAGCAAAAACTGGTAGGCGATCAGGGCAATACGGTCATTGCCACAAATCAGCAGATCAAAGCCCGGCCCGGCGCCGGGTTCATCCAGCTGGCGCTTGAGTTCGGTAATGGTTTCGTCATAGCCGTCATCCGTCGACAGGTCATATTGCAGCACGCTGTCCAGCGGGATATCGGCCTCCTTCAGGGCACGGGACAAGCCCTGCTGGCGTAACCCCCAGGCCATGCTGTGGCGCGGCAGGTTGATACACAGGGGGCGGCGATAGCCCTTTTGCAGGGCCCGGCGCACCGCCTGGTACTGACCGTCTTCATCATCGGACACATAGCACGCCACGCCCGGGCTGCTGCTCATGCAGTTGCTCAGTACCAGGGGGTAATTGCGCAGCACTTCGGGTATGTCCAGCTCACGCAGTTGCATGGCGCTGAACACGATTCCGTCCGGGCGATGGGAGAGCATCAGGTCGATGGTCTGCTGGTTGGGCGGGGTTTCAAAGACGTTGATGATGAACACGCTCCAGCCGTTGTCCCGGGCGGTACGTTCCAGCGAGAGCAGCATGTCCACGGCGAAAGGCGTGGTCGCCGTGTCGAGAGCGAACACGCCGATCGTCTTGCTGCTGGAGTGGCCGCCGCGGATCTTGCGCGCTGACTCGCTGGGCACATAGCCCAGTGCCTCGATGGCCTGGCGAACCTTCTCCAGGGTGTCAGCATTGAGCTTTTGCGGGGTGTTGATCGCCCGGGATACTGTCATCAGGGAGACCCCTGCCAACCGCGCAACATCTTTAACCGAAGCCATTTACAGCTGCCCTTGTGTGATTCTCGGTGCATGGGTCCTAACCGCCGGGAGCATGACAGCAAGCCCGTGGTGGCGCAAATGCCTGCCCACCAGCCTTGCGCCCTGCCCGCCATCTTGAACCCACGAAAAAAACCTCGCCCCGCCCCCCCGGAATGCACGGCTTTCAAGCGTTGTGGCATGCCCTGTTCAAATGACTTGTGTTAACGTTACCAGAACAGCTATCCGGCGCATTAAACCCGGCCCGGCAACTGGTTGAACCCCTGAAAAAACAATAATAAGAGGCTTATCAATGGACTTAGTTGCCCTGCGCCCCTGGGCAGGCTTGTGCCTGCTTGCCGCGTCCACTCAACTCATGGCGGCTGCCCCGCCCAGTATCGAGGAGCGTCTCGCCAGGCTGGAGGCCAGGACTGCTGCTGCCGAAGCACGGGCTTCGACGGCCGAGACCGATGCCAGGGTTTTGCGTGACCAGCTTGAACAACTCAACAGGCAGGTCACCGGTAATGCCCGGGCACCTGCCGGCGAAAACACCGGGCTGATTGCCGCGAACCCGGCGCCGCCACCGGCCAGCCCGGCAACACCTGCAGCGCCAACCGCCCCTGCAGCCAACTTGAACGATGGCTTCGCGTACACCGCCTATGCCCGCTCCGGCACGATCATCAACCAGGCGGCCGGTGCCGGTCATGGCAGTGCCTACATGACCCCGGCAGGTTCGGTGGGCGGTGCCATTGGCCGGCTTGGAACCGAGGTCGATACCTACATCGGCTTGAGCCTGAGCAAGGAGATGTACGCCAGCAACGGCACCCGGTCCACGTTCGTTGCCACCATCGCCGACGGGGTCGAGAACCCTAACGACTGGACTGCCGAAGACAGCGAATTCAACGTGCGCCAGGCCTATTCCCAACTCGACAACCTGGCCTCGTTCCAGGACAGCACGATGTTCCGTGATGCAAAACTGTGGGCAGGCAAGCGCTACGACCGTGACAACTTCGATATCCACTGGCTCGATTTCGACGTGGTGTCCGTGGCCGGTACCGGTGGCGGTATTTATGACGTGCGCCTGAGCGAAGACTGGCGCATCAACGCCTCGGTGATCAGTCGCACCTTCGGCGACCTCAACACCGATAACGACAAGGACATCAGAAGCTACATCGCCACCCTTAATCAGTTCTTCGACGATGGCCGCTGGCAAGTCATGCTTAACGGCATCGAATCGCGGCAGAACAATGACCGTCTGAAGGTACAGGACGCTGCTGGCAACCTGACGCGACGCAACAAGGCCGGCTACACCCCGGCAGAAAGCGGCACCCACGCCATGCTTGCTTATCATCAAACGGACTTTTTCGGCCGTGAAGGCCTGTTCAAGAGCGCCTTGTTTTATGGCAAGGGCCTGGGAGCAGAAATCAAAAGCGTGGGTTCGGACGGTGAACTGCTTGATCAGGCCGAGGCAATGCGCCTGGTGGCCTATGGTCAAACGCACCTCAATTCCGACTGGCGCATCGCTCCGGCGCTGGTCGCCGAGCACAGTAAAAACCGCTATGTGCCGGGTGACGACTATCGCTGGGTGACCCTCAACCTGCGGCTTGCCAATGAACTGGCACAGAACTTTGAAATGGTCTACGAACTCAGCTGGCAGGCAATGGACCTCGATCCACGGGGCTATTCTTCGCGTCAGGCGGTGAGCGGGGACTTCTGGAAGTTCACCATAGCGCCGACCTTCAAACCCGAAGTCGGCGACTTCTTCACCCGTCCTGAACTGCGCCTGTTTGCCACCTATATGGACTGGTCAAAGGCGCTGGATGGCTACTCCGACAGCGATGATTTCGGGCAGAAAGGCTTCAAGTCCGGCGGGGTCTGGCAACTCGGGGTGCAGATGGAAACCTGGTTCTGACATCAGGAATCCAGCCGGCCCCCGGACACTTGAGGGCCGGCATAACTACACCCAGCCACCATCGACAATGAAGTTCTGCGAGGTGCACATGGCCGATGCACTGGAGGCCAGAAACAGCGCCATATTGGCGATATGCACCGGTTCCAGTGCTCCGGGCAGGCACTGGCTACGCTCGATCAGTGCCCTGGCTGCCTCATCCACCCAGAGCGCAAGCTGCTTCTGGGTCATGACCCAGCCTGGCACCAGCGTATTGACCCGGATCCGGTCCGGCCCCAATTCACGGGCCAGCGCCTTGCTCATCCCATGTGTTGCAGCCTTGCTCGCGGCATACACCGGATAGCCGCTCGAACCGGTCATCCAGCCTATGGAACCGAGGTTGATAATCGACCCTCCGCCAGCAGCCCGCATCATCGGCGCCACTGCCTGAACCGCAAAGAAAGCATGCTTGAGGTTGACTGACACCATCTGGTCGAAGCGCTCTGAGTCGACACTCTCAACCGTGTGCCGCACATCATTGGCAGCATTGTTGATCAACACCGTGATCGGCCCCAGGGTCTCTTCGAAAGCCCGAATGGCTTGCTGATAAGCCTCGACCCGGGTGATGTCGCAGCAGGTAAAACTGACGTCCTGGCCAATCGCGTTCAAGTGCGCTTCGAGCCGTTCACCGGGCTCACGCGCCAGGTCGACAAACGCCACCCTCGCCCCCTGCCCGGCGAAGGCCCGAACCATGGCTTCCCCAATCCCCGAAGCCCCGCCCGAAATCAGCACAACCTTACCCTTGAGGTCCGGATAAACAGGCTGTGTGCCCTCTACTGTCGTCAATGTCATGTCATTTCCTTTTGATTAATCAGACGCAAAGCACAAAGCGCGCAGTCCGAAAAACAGACCGCGCACCCGGTGCACAACAGGGATCAGCGTTATTTGGCAACCACCGGCTGTGACAACACCTGAGCGTCAACCACCGCCGTGAGCGGCTTGCGCTTGCCCGAACGGTCGGGCTTCCTGTGCTTGCCGCTGTCGAGGCTGAAGATTGAGACGAGGGTGAACAACAACGCCGAGCTGCCCAGCAGGATGTAGGTCTGCCGGAAACCGTACACCTCATACATATGGCCGGCCAGCGGCGAGATGATCGCGGCCCCTACCCCCTTGGCAAAGACAAACGCCACCATGTAAATGGTCGCCGACAGCCGTGTCCCGAACACATCCTCGATGTACTTGAACATGCCGATAAACACCAGGGGCACTTCCAGGGCGTGGAGCATCTTCAACGCCACCACTTCAAACGTCGTCGTGGCGAGCCCTGAACCGGTGATGCGCACCCACATCACCAGTCCCGCAATAATCAGGGCATTCTTGCCACCGATGCGGTTGAGCACGCCGGGGATCAGGAACATGCCCAGTGCAACCATGCACTCCGTGAGCGTGGTCACAAACCCGAACACTTGCGTGCCCTGCTGCGGCGAGTCGAAGAAACCACGGAAGTAATTCACGAACTGCTGGTCAAAAATGTCGTACAGGCAGGCCACACCGACCACATACAGCACCAGAAACCAGAAGCGTCGATCCAGCAACAGACCGCCGATGGCGGCATAGGAAACCGGCGGCGTTTTATCCGGGGCATCACCCGAAGGCATCGTGTTCAGGCACGGTTTGATCCGGTAGACGAGCACGGCCATCAGCACTGCACAGATGGAACCGAGCCAGAAAATCGATTCGGGATTGGTGCTGATCAGCATTCCCGAAATCGCCGCCGAGAAACCGAAACCAATGGCGCCGAACATCCGTACCCGACCATAGGGAATATGGTTGGCCCGGCAGGCTTTTTCGATATACACCTCCAGCGCACCACCGCCAGCGGCGAAGGTGATGCCCAGGTAAACACCACCCACCAGTGCAGCCAGCATCAGGTTAGTGCGCAGCAGCGGCGCAAAGACCCAGTTCATGAACGGCGCCAGCATAATCAGCAGGCCGATGACCACACACAGCAGGTGCTTGCGATGATCCAGACGATCGCTCAGCACGCCAAACAGCGGCTGGAACAGCATCGCAAACACCGCCTGGGAGCCGAACATCAAGCCGATGGCGCCGGCATCCAGCGTGCCGACATCCCCCAGCCATACCGCCAGAAAAGGCGCCGTTCCGCCCGTAATGAAGTAGTAGAAAAAGAAGATCATGCCGTATTTGAAAAACGGCAGAACCCCGCCAGTTGCAGTACCGAGCGTCACGTTCATAGGTCCACCCTGGACTCATTGTTTTTATGGACAAACGTGCCTTGACTGCTCACTCGCGCGTGCTTGACCGCCAGCCCCGGTGAATCCGGGGGCTGGCCAGTGGTCAAGGCAGTTTGACTGGTACTTCGGGTAGAATTTCAGGCTAAGACCGCAGGTTCCCTGCGCTTACCCCAAGTGCGGCAACCAGCCCTCGTGGGCCTCGATCAGGTCGTCGACCATGGTCGCGATTTCGTCGAGGCTCAGTTCGGCTGCGGCATGGGGATCAAGCATCACGGCCTGTTTGACATGGTCACGACGACCACTGGCCAGGGCTTCCACGGTCAGGAGTTGAACGTTGATATTGGTTTGCATCAAAGCGGCAAGACCTACCGGCAGATTACCCACCCGGGTAGGCTGAATCCCATTGTGGTCGACAACGCAGGGCACCTCTACGCAGGCATTATCAGGCAGATTGCTGATCAGTCCAGCGTTCATCACGTTGCCGTTAATAACTGTCGGGATGCCTGTGAGCTCAGCCTCGATGATTTTCGAAGCGTACTCATGGCTGCGGCAGACCTTGAGCCCTTCACCGTTGATCAGCGCCTGTTCCTGCACACCCCATTCGCTGATCTGCTCTTCGCAACGACGCAGGTATTCATCCAGCGGAATATTGAACTGTTCGATCAGGTCAGGGCGGTGGCGCTTGATGAACCAGGGCACGTACTCGGCCAGGTGCTCGGAAGACTCGGTGGCAAAATGGCCGAAGTGCTTGAACACTTCGTAGCGCACCCGGTTCCAGTCAGGAACCTTCCCTTCATCCAGCACCGCACGGATTCGCGGGTAAAGATCCTCGACACTGCCATCGGCCAGCAGGCGCTCGAACGAGGTGTAAAAGGACATGTGGTTAATGCCGGCACAGCGATAGCGGATCTCTTCGATGGGCACACCGATATCCAGGGACAGCTCTTTGGCCGTGCCCTGTACGGAGTGGCAGAGCCCGACCGTGCGCACCTCGGGAACGAAGCGGTTGAGAGCCATGCAATTGATGGCCATCGGGTTGACGTACTGCAACATCAGGGCGCCGGGGCACAGTTCGCGCATGTCCTTGGCGATGTCCACCAGCACCGGAGCGGTACGCAGGCCACGCATGATGCCGCCGATGCCCAGGGTATCGCCGATGGTCTGGCGCAGGCCGAAGCGCCTGGGGATCTCGAAGTCGGTCACGGTACCCGGCTTGTACCCTGCAACCTGAATCATCGTGACCACATAATCGGCCCCTTCCAGCGCTCGCCGGCGGTCGGTCGTCACTTCGAATCGTGGCGACACACCGAGGGACTCGGCGATCTTGCCGGCCACCATCTTCGAGGTTTCCAGGCGGTGCAGGTCGATATCCATCAACGCAATATGCGCATTGCGCAACAGCTCGACGTGCAACAGATCGCCCAGCACGTTTTTCATGAATACCGTGGAGCCGGCACCGATCAGGGCGATCTTCGTGGTTTTGAAAGTCATCTGCTTATCCTTGTTCTATTCGCAGTGGACACAGGTAAATAAATATCAGAGCATCACGACGGCTCAGGCCTGACACAGGCTTGCCGGGAACCGCTTGATATCTATGGTAGGAGGCGACCCACCCCCTGAACAGACGAGATTTATGCGATGACGGGTAGTTTTGTGCTCAACGACATGATGGCAAGAGGGCCGGCAATAAAAGTCATTTCGCTACCCCGTGGCCGGCATCAACTGCACACCATGCCGACCAATGCCGGGTACGACCGGGTACAGGACGCGTCCTATTGCTGGGACGGGCGCAGGCGTGGCGACACGCCTTTCGTGATCCTGCAACACACCCTTGCCGGCGAGGGCAATTTGCGGTTCGAGGGGCGCCACCACCGGCTTAACGCCGGGGACACCATGTTGTTGCTGGTCCCCCATGACCATTGCTACTGGCTGG
>JBILYW010000583.1:0-2880 GCA_044377555.1 Pseudomonas sp. | reverse complement strand
ACCAGCTGCGCCAGCCAGGTTTGCGGGGCCTGCGCCAGCTCAACCAGCTCTGCCAGTTCAGGGATTGCCTTCTCCTCCAGCACTTGCCGGGTAAGCAGCAACTCGACCCGAGGCGCATTGGCCTGAGGCAGGCGATAAAAGCCGGCTATCTCATGACACAACCCAAGCAACGCACCGTAGAGATGAAACACCGCCGATTCACGCTCAGCCTGAACCAGCGCCTGAGCATTCATGGCCCGACCTTCGCTCGCCTTGTTCATGGCCTCAAGGGCCAGACCCGCGAAATAGATTTTCTGATTGGTACGGGTATAGAGTTCGTGAGCCATACGGGCGCTCCACAGCAAATGAGTGATGGCAGTTTGTGCAGTCTCAGGGATCAGACCGTGCTCCTGCAATCCCTTTGTAGCCGCTGAGGAGAGCAACGAAGCTGCGTCCGAGGATGCAATCCTCGCGAAACCGGAAATCACAGCGCACCTGAAAGACCCCGCTTAATGGTTTGGCGACTGCTGCGCAGCCTCGCTGCGCTCCTAAGCGGCTAAAAACAACCACGAAAACAAAAAACCGCGCAAGGCATGCAGCCCTTGCGCGGTTTTTGTTAAGCGGTCAGCTCAAATCAAGCGTCTTTTTCTTTACGCTTGTCTTCAACCTTCCAGCTCTTGCCGTCGTAGAACGCACGCCAGCCCGTTGGCTTGCCCTCGACTTCAGTCTGCACGTACTGCTCTTTGGTTTTGCGACTGTAGCGAATCACTGCCGGACGGCCATCCGGGTCTTTCTTCGGCGCATCACACAGAAAGTGGTACTTGGGATCTATCTCGTCCTTGTGCGGCACAATCTCGATCACCAACGGCGCGCGGGTTTCACGGTTTTTCGGGAACTGGCTGGCCGCCAGGAACAACCCCGAAGCACCGTCACGCAGGATATACGTGTCGTTTACCTTCTCGCACTTGAGCTCCGGCATTTTCACCGGGTCCATTTTCGGCGGCGCCGCTTCACCGCTTTTCAGCAGCTTGCGGGTATTTTTGCACTCAGCATTGGTACAACCGAAGAACTTGCCGAAACGGCCGGTTTTAAGCTGCATCTCGCTGCCGCATTTGTCGCACTCAAGGCTCGGGCCTTCATAGCCCTTGATGCGGTAGTTGCCTTCTTCAATCTCGTAGCCAACGCAGTCCGGGTTGTTACCGCAGATGTGCAGCTTGTGCTTCTCATCCAGCAGGTAAGCATCCATCGCCGTGCTGCAAATCGGGCAGCGGTGCTTGCCCAGCAACACCAGGGATTCGGATTCGCCTTCGTCGTCCGCAGCGATTTCGTCGCCCGGCACCAAATTGACCGTGGCCTTGCAACGCTCTTTCGGCGGCAGGCTGTAACCAGAGCAGCCCAGGAACACGCCGGTCGAAGCCGTACGAATCTGCATCGGACGACCGCATTCCTTACACGGAATATCGGTCATCACAGGCTGGTTGGCACGCATCCCGCCATCCGGCGCAGCCGCTACTTCAAGCTTCTTCTTGAAGTCGCCGTAGAACTCGTCCAGCACGTTCTTCCAGTCGCGCTCACCGTGAGCCACGTCATCGAGATTCTCTTCCATACCGGCCGTAAAGCCGTAGTCCATCAGGTCAGAGAAGCTCTCGGACAAGCGCTCGGTAACGATGTCGCCCATTTTTTCGGAGTAGAAGCGGCGGTTATGCAACGCCACATAACCACGATCCTGAATGGTCCCGATAATCGCAGCGTAGGTCGATGGACGACCGATACCGCGTTTTTCCATCTCTTTTACCAGGCTCGCTTCGGAGTATCGCGCAGGCGGCTTGGTGAAGTGCTGGCTCGGATCGAGCTCGATCAACTTCAGTACGTCGCCCTGGACCATGTCCGGCAGCACATCGTCGTCGCCCGGCTTGGCAATTTGCGGCATTACGCGGGTGTAACCGTCGAACTTCAGGATGCGGCCCTTGGCGCGCAGCTCGAAGTCACCAGCGGCAACACTGACCGTGGTCGACAGGTATTTGGCCGGCAGCATCTGGCACGCCACGAATTGACGCCAGATCAGCTCGTAAAGGCGCTCAGCGTCGCGCTCCATGCCCGTAAGCTTGCTCGGGTGCATGTTTACGTCAGAAGGACGAATCGCTTCGTGAGCCTCCTGAGCGCCTTCCTTGCTGCTGTACACGTTAGGTGCCGGCGGCAGGTAAGACGCGCCGAACTCGCCTTCAATGTAGGTACGCGCCATTTCGACCGCATCGGCCGAAAGGTTGGTGGAGTCGGTACGCATGTACGTGATGTAGCCCGCTTCATACAAACGCTGAGCCATCATCATGGTTTTCTTCACCCCGTAGCCCAGGCGATTGCTCGCGGCCTGTTGCAGGGTAGAAGTAATAAACGGTGCCGACGGCTTGCTGCTGGTCGGTTTGTCTTCACGCTTGACGATGCTGTAGCTAGAAGCCTTGAGCTTCTCAAGCGCAGCCATGGCCTGGGTTTCGTTCAGCGGCTTGAAGGCCTCGCCTTTTTCACGGGCAACGTCGAAACGCACCTTGGCCCCTTTGGCAGTGCCAAGGTCCGCGTGAATTTCCCAGTATTCTTCAGGGTTGAACGCACGAATTTCACGCTCACGCTCAACCACCAGCTTCACCGCTACCGATTGCACACGGCCAGCCGACAGACCACGGGCAACCTTGGCCCACAGCAGCGGTGAAACCATGTAACCCACTACGCGATCGAGAAAGCGGCGGGCCTGCTGGGCGTTAACTCGGTTGATATCCAGTTCGCCCGGCTTGGAGAAGGCTTCCTGGATCGCCTTTTTGGTGATTTCGTTGAACACCACGCGCTTGTAGCGGCTGTCATCGCCACCGATGGCTTCGCGCAGGTGCCAGGCAATGGCTTCCCCCTCGC
>JBILYW010000582.1:0-2883 GCA_044377555.1 Pseudomonas sp. | reverse complement strand
CCCTGACAGATCGAACGCGAAATCAGGTAAATCATGTTCGGCCCCGGTGTCAGCACCATCAGCAGGCAGGCCGCAGCGAAAATCAGCAAATCGTGAGTCGGCACCATGGGGCAGTCCTTGTCAGCAAAGGGGTCAGGCGGTGGTCCGCAAGGTCGTGCGGTAGAACGGTAAAATCAGATCACGGGTCAACGGTGCCAGCACCAGGCCGCCATCACCGTCGGGATCGATCCATTGCACTTCTTCAATTTCGGCAGCCGGGGTGACGGGCTGATTGATGTGCAGCAAAAACAGCTCGGCGTGCACTTCAAACCCCGGTTCATTGGCGGCGGGCGCTGAAAACAGCCCCACGTAAGTCGCAGTGCGGGGGTCAATCGCAAGCGCCAGTTCTTCTTCCAGCTCGCGGGCCAGTGCCTCCAGCGGTTGCTCATGGGCTTCGATCTTGCCGCCCGGTTGCATGAAGGCCTGGGTGCCGCGCTTGCGCACCAGCAGGGTCCGGCCATCGGGGCCGATCAAGACAGCGGCGGCAATACGAATGGTTTTAGGGGTCAGGTCAGTGCAGTGTTCTGAAGAGGTCACAAGAATCAGCCAGCCAGGTAGAAAGTGCGCGCAGGATCACATGGCTGCGCAGACCTGCAAAGACACAGATGGCACTTTTACCCGGGTGTTCTGTATGGCCCGCCCGGCCCTGATTGCAGCGCCCGACTTTGGTCGGGATGCTGGCGTAAACAAAATCCCGTTCAATGAATAATCTGACGGGAAGATGGCATTTGCGTGATACATGACCAACACTCCTCCCCGCAAACCTCCGATCCAAAGAGAGGGTTCTACTTCCATTTTTCTGTTCTCGACCGAATCAGGCGTACCTGCCTGACTGAACAGACCAGCCTGAAACAGGAAACCGTATGAGCCTGTCACTGTTAAGTCGTTATGCGTTTTTTGCCTTTTGTGTGATGTTCACCCTCGCCAGCCTGCCCTTTCTGCACCACGAGTGGTTATGGCCCTTTACTGCCGTGACTCTGGCCTTGAGCCTGCTGGGGATTTTCGATCTGCTGCAAAGCCCCCACGCCGTGCGCCGCAACTACCCGATCCTGGGCAATATTCGTTATCTGGTGGAGGCTATCCGCCCGGAAATCCGCCAATACCTGCTGGAGTCCGACAGCGACGCGCTGCCCTTCTCACGCTCGCAACGCTCGCTGGTCTACTCACGGGCCAAGAATCAAAGCGCCGACAAACCCTTCGGCACCCTGGTGGACGTGTATCAGCCCGGTTTCGAATTTATCGGTCACTCCATGCGCCCGGCCCCGCTGACCGACCCCGCCAGCTTTCGGACCATCGTGGGCGGCCCGCAATGCACCCAGCCGTACTCGGCGTCGATCTTCAATATTTCGGCCATGAGCTTTGGCTCCCTGAGCGCCAATGCCATTCGCGCCCTGAACCAGGGGGCCAAGCTTGGCAATTTTGCCCACGATACGGGGGAAGGCAGCATCAGCGCCTATCACCGTGAGAACGGGGGTGACCTGACGTGGGAACTGGGCAGCGGCTACTTTGGTTGCCGCACCGCAGACGGGCGCTTCGACCCGGAGCGCTTTGCCGCCCAGGCCTGCACGCCGCAAGTGCGGATGATCGAAATCAAGATGAGCCAGGGTGCCAAACCGGGCCATGGCGGTATTTTGCCCAAGCACAAAGTGACCCGGGAAATCGCAGAAACACGCGGTGTACCGATGGGCGAAGACTGCATCTCGCCTTCACGCCACAGCGCGTTTTCGACGCCTGTCGAACTGATGCAGTGGATCGGTCAACTGCGCGAACTGTCCGGCGGCAAGCCCGTAGGCTTCAAATTCTGCCTGGGCCACCCGTGGGAGTTCATGGGGATCGCCAAGGCCATGCTTGAAACAGGCATCCTGCCGGACTTTATCGTCATCGATGGCAAGGAAGGTGGCACCGGCGCCGCACCGGTGGAGTTCACCGACCATATTGGCGCACCGCTGCGCGAAGGCCTGCTGTTCGTGCACAACACCCTGGTGGGCCTGAACCTGCGCAGCAAGATCAAGCTGGGCGCCAGCGGCAAGATTGTCAGCGCCTTTGATATCGCCAGCGTGCTGGCCATCGGTGCGGACTGGGCCAACTCGGCCCGGGGCTTCATGTTCGCCATCGGCTGCATCCAGTCTCAGTCCTGCCATACCAACAAATGCCCTACCGGCGTGGCGACCCAGGACACCTTGCGCCAACGCGCCCTGGTCGTGCCGGACAAGGCGCAGCGGGTGTTCCAGTTCCACCGCAACACCCTCAAGGCCCTGGCCGAGATGCTCGCGGCCGCAGGCCTGGAACACCCGGCGCAACTCTCGGCCAAGCACCTGGTGCGCCGCATGTCCGCCACTGAAATCAAGCTGTTCTCGCAACTGCATGTATTCCTCAAACCCGGCGAGTTGCTGACGGGTGAGGTCAATGGCGAATTCTATTCACGTATGTGGCAAATGGCTCGGGCCGATAGCTTCGAGCCGAATGAAATCGCCGCGGCTTAACTGCTGTTTACCGGCACGCCGCTCTTGGGTGGCGTGCCAGTTTTATCCAGAAATGCGATACACCTTATTACCGATAAAACACCGCTACATAATTAATATTCACCGTTAAATACTCGCTCAAGTTCCACTACCGCCATCAACTTTTTAGACTGTTTACCTTGCAACATCCTTTCTAGACTCTGTCTATTAATCACAATAAGGATGTTACGCAATGCCCTCTCCCCCTGACTTAAAACAACTGGGTATTCATCACGATTTAATAAAAAGCGCCGCTGACGATACGGTGCCACTTTTGTCAGCGCGTTTTATTAAACAACTGAGCGAGCACCGCCTTGATCTTCCCGCCTGGTACACCGATGCG
>JBILYW010000581.1:0-2885 GCA_044377555.1 Pseudomonas sp. | reverse complement strand
ACAGATTGAAGTCCGAGCCATCCAGAGCGCGGAATACCGGATCGTTCTCGTAGCCGATATTCAGCACGCTGGACGTGGTTTCACTCTGGGTGGGTGAAGCGAAGGCAATGTAATTCGCATCGCGATAGAAACCCGACCAGTGATCGGCGCTCAGATCGGCCAGGCTATTGACCGCCAGACCGCCGAGGCTGTGGCCACTGACCAGTACATCCTTGCCCGCCAAACCCTGGGCGCCGGCAAAGGCGGCCACTTTGCCCAGTAGCGAGTCGAAGGCATTGGCGCTGTAGTTTTTGGCGTAATCCCCCGGTCCGACAGCGGCCAGCAAATCGCTGATGGCATCGCCAATGGAGTCCGTGATCAGCGACTCCCGCGGCCCGCTGGTGCCGCGAAAGCCGATGCCAATGGCCGTCAGTTGGCCATCTGCGCCGTACTTGCCGAGGATCTCCACTTGAGCAGTGCCATAGCCGGCCTTTTCACCGAAGAAGGTGCCGCGCTGATCAACCTTGCCTGCGTAACCCAACTGCTCTGCACTGATGGGGGTCCAGCCGGCTTTTTCCACGGCTTCGCGGGCGAGTTTTTCCGAGTCCGGGTTCCAGGGAATCCCCGGCACTACCCCCTGTGAGTCGGTCCCTCCGAGCACGGCCTTGACCAGCGTGGCAGGGAGCCCGGTGCCCATGCCGTTTTTCTGGTAGCCCACGGCAAAGCCGTTGTCCAGGTTGTGATAGCTGTAAAGGGTGATCGCCAGAGCATCTTTAACGAGAGCCGTTGAAACGTTTGATCCCACATCCATGTAGTCAAAAATCGCCATGGTTTTTCTCTCCTCGTTGATAAAACTATCGCTCCACAAAAGCCTCATCGACCCGTGCCAGGTCCTGTTCACGCAAGGTGCCCGCGTAAAAGTGCAATTTGGTCCACGCCAGCAGGTAGTCGTAACGGGTCTGGGCCAGGTCGCGCCGCGTGCTGTAAAGCTGCTGTTCGGCGTTCAATGCATCCAGGTTGACCCGCTCGCCACCCAGAATGCTTTGCCGGGTCGAAACCACCAGCGCTTCGGCCGAGACCAGGGCTTTCTGATAGGCCCGCAACTTGCTGACGCCCGACAAACACGCGTTGAATTGACGTCTGAGCTCAATCAGGGTTTCCCGGGTCTTGCCCTCCAGTTCATATTCCGCCTGGGCCAGGTTGCTGCCGGCCTGACGCACCGACGCCGACACCCCGCCCCCCGAGTACAGGGGCAGGCTGACTTCAATGCCGATGGTGTTGGTGTCGTAGCGCTGGTTGTAGGTATTGCCGCTCTCGGACTCCATCTTGCGCACACTGGCATAGGCGTTGAGCTTGGGCAGATGCCCTGCCCGGTTTCGCTCCACTTCGTACTTTGCCACCTCCAGTGCCTCACGCTGCGAGGCGAGCACCGGGTTGTTGGCCAGGGCCAGGGCATGCCAGGTCGAGAAGTTTGCAGGTTCCAGCGGCAATGAATTGAAACTGCGGGCCAGCGGCGTCAACTGCTCGATATCCACTGCAGCCACGCCTATCAGGGCGCCCAGCTCACGCAATGCTGCATCTTGCTCATCAAAGGCCTGGATCTCTTCAGCGCTGGCCAGTTCATAACGCGACTCGGCTTCCAGAATGTCGGTGCGCGTACCCTCGCCTTGGCGAAACAGGTGCTCGTTCTGCTGGAACTGCTGCTCGTAGGCTTTTTTCTTGGCTTGCGCGATGTCGATCTGATCCTGCGCAAACAGGGCCTGGGTGTAATACGTCAGCACCCGCACGAGCAATTCCTGGCTTTTGCTGCGAAAGACCTCATCTGCAAACAGCGCCTGGGCTACACCCTTGCGGTAATTGGCGTACGCCTCGTAGTCGATCAGCGGCTGCTGCACCATAAAGGTCGAGCCGTAACTGTTGTAGTTGCGGTCATCGTGGGTGTTGCCGCGCTCGTTGAGGTAGGTGGCTTTGGAGTTGTTGCGCCCCTTGTTGTAGTTGTAGGACAGCTTGGGCAGCAGCCCGGCGCGGCCAATGACCCGGCTTTCAAGGCCTGCGTCGCGTTCCTGGATTGCACCTAGGAACTGCGGATCATTGCGCAACGCCTGTTCGTACACCTCAAACAGTCCCATTGCCTGTGCGCTGGCCGTTACCCCGAGCCACAACCCGAGCGTGAGGGCCAACCGTGAAGCTCTTTTCATAGGTCGCAGCATCCTAGCGCTCACTCAACGCAGAACCTGCGCGATCCAGCAGCGGTTTAAACAAGTAGTTGAGCAGCGAGCGTTCACCCGTGCGTACGAACATCTCGGCCGGCATGCCGGGCTTGATCACCAGCCCGTTGAGTTTTTCCAGCGCCTGATCACTGACCGTGCTGCGCAGTACGTAGTACGGCATGCCGGTTTTTTCATCCAGCAACTGGTCTGCCGAGACCAGGCTCACCGCCCCGGACACCCGCGGGGTTCGGCTCTGATTGAACGCTGTAAACAGAATGTCCACGGGCAACTGGCTGCCCACCCGGTCCACCAGGTTCACCGGCAGGCGCCCTTCGACTTCCAGGCGCGCGTCCTGGGGCACGATTTCCAGCAGGGTTTCCCCGGCCCGGACCACCGCGCCCTCGGTGTGTACCCCCAGATTGACCGCGATACCGTCCGCTGGCGCATTGATTTCGCTGTGTTGCAGATCAAAGCTGGCCGAAGCCAGTTGCTGCTCAAGGGTCAGGGTTTTGAGTTGGGCCTCGGCCAGCTGGGTGCGTACTTCCTTCTGATACTCGTCAATGTGCTGCGCCAGTTTGAGCCGCGACTCCAGAATGCCCTGCTCGATGCGCCCGCTTTCGCCGACGTTCTGCGCCAGATCCTGCTGGATCTGCGACAGCTGGCGTTCGTACTCCATCAGCCGGTTACGCGGGATAT
>JBILYW010000085.1:0-8891 GCA_044377555.1 Pseudomonas sp. | reverse complement strand
TGGCCACCAGCACCGGTTCGCCGGGGCTGAAGCCGCTCGGCAGGCTGGCGCGCAACTGCATCGCCGGTGTTTGCGCCGACAGCTCATGGCTGGCCTGGGCCGGGGTTGCCCGCACGGTGAAAGGGGGAATGGCGAAGCCTTGCGCCAGGTTCGGGGTGATGCGGTAGGTGTAGCGCAGGCCGGTGAAGGTTTGGCCATCCCGGGTTTGCGTGAGGTGTTGGGCCTCGGCATTGGGCGGCAAAATATCGGTGCCGCTGATCGACAGTTCCGGCAGCGTCGCGGCGCTGGTGAACCAGGTGTCGGTCAGCACATCGACTTGCAGTTGCAAGGGTTCGCCGACCACCACCGCGTCACCCGGAACAAGGCGGGTTTGCACCAGCAACTGCGGCTCATCAGCCCGGGCCAGGGCGCTGCACAGCAGCAAGGTCCAGCCCAGGCGTTTCATGGCGCCACCTTCGGTTGCTGTGCGGTCTGGTCTTGCAGGCTGAATTTCTGACGCAGGAAGTTGGCCGGGGACGTGGTGAGGTTTTGCAGCCATTGCTCGTCGCTGGCCGCTTGCCGGGTTTGCAGCGGTTTGCTTTGGCCTTTGCCCGGTTGCCCGTCGAACTTGATCGCGTCGGGTTTGACCTCGGGGGTGTTTTGCCCGGCGCTCTCGGTGTCTTTCAGCAGGGCCAGCGCCAGGGCCAGGTTGGCGCTGGCTTCGGGGAACTGCGGTTGCAAGGTCAGCGCCTGGCGGTAGGCGGCAATCCCTTGCTCGAACTTGAAACGGCGCACGTAGATATTGCCCAGGTAGAAGTACGCCTGGGGCGTATCCAGTTGCGCAAAGCTGGCCAGTGCCAGGTCGAAATCGGCGGCGTTGTAGGCGGCGATGCCTTTCCAGTACGGGTCAACGAACAGCTCGGCCGCTGCCGGGTAATGCTGATGCTCAAAGGCCCAGCGCCCTTGCTGGTCACGGGTGAAGAAGGCATCGGTCAGGGCGTTGGCCTCAGCGGGTGCCGGTTGCAGGGCCAGGCCCGCGCCCAGTACCAGCACGGCGTTCCAGTTCAGGCTCCAGCCACGGCGCACCGAGAAAAACCCGATCAACAGTAGCGGCCCGCACAGCCAGTAGCCCGCGTCCTTCCATTGCAGCCCGCGCTGTTCATCGCTGGCGGCCTGAAAGTGCTGCCGGGCGTGGCCTTCGATCCAGTCCAGATCGTCATCATTGATGGTCAGGCTGCCCAGCGGCGCATCGGTGGCGACGGCCAGTTGCTTGAGTGCGGCGCTGTCGAAGCTGCCCAGCTCGGGGCGGCCATTGCTGTCGGTGCGCGGCTGGCCGCTGGCATCGCGGATGATCCCGCCATTGGCACTGCCAACGGCCAGTACCAGTACTTGCAGGGCGCTGCCTTGCAGCAGTGGTTTGAGACTGTCCAGCTGCGCGGTGTCGGCGCCGTCGGTGATCAGCAGCAAGGTGCCGGGGGCTTTTTCGGCCTGGAGCAGGCGTTTGGCCTGTTCGATCACTGCCGCCACATTCTTGCCGGGGCGGGCGATCAGGTCAGTGCCCAGGGCCTGGATAAAACTGTCCAGCAGCGCCGGGTCGTCGGTGGCGGGCAGTACCAGATGCGCGCTGCCTGCATAGGCAATCAAGGCCGTGCGTGCGCCGCTGCGCCGGGCGATCAGGTCGTGGAGTTTGTGTTTGGCGGCTTCCAGGCGTGTCGGTCGCACATCGCTGGCGTCCATCGAGGGTGACAGGTCCAGGGCGATGATCAGCGGGGCACGGTTTTGCAGGAACGCCGGGCGATCCTGTTCCCAGGTGGGGCCTGCCGTCGCGATGGCGCCAAGGAT
Organism: Pseudomonas sp.; assembly: GCA_044377555.1. Classification (GTDB taxonomy): domain Bacteria; phylum Pseudomonadota; class Gammaproteobacteria; order Pseudomonadales; family Pseudomonadaceae; genus Aquipseudomonas. The sequence goes on along the minus strand of JBILYW010000085.1, from coordinate 7,070 downwards.
CAGCAGGGCGGCCGTCAAATGCACCGGGCGCAGGCGGTGAGGGTCTTGCGGGGTGATCAGCAAGTGGGGCAGCAGATGCGGGGCAATGATCGCCCGCAAGCGGCGTTGCTGGTCGTGGCTGCGGCGCCACAGCAATGGCAGCAGGGCGCCGAACACAGCCAGCAGCAGCCAGTACGGGCGCAGAAAGTGGAAGTCGCCGAGGTTGATCTCCATTTCAGACCTCCTGCCGGGCCGGGCGTTGATGCAGCCGCGAGGCGAGCAGCGCGCACAGGTGATACAGCGCCAACAGGCTGATGGCCGCCGCCAGCGGTAACCAGAACAGGTCCCGCTTGGGTTGATGGCTCAGGGTTTTGACCTGGTGCGGGGTGATGCGGTCGAGGGTGGCGTAAACCTGGTTCAGGCTGTCACGGTCTTCGGCGCGAAAGTACTGGCCGCCGGTGCTTTTGGCGATGCCTTGCAGAGCCGTAAGGTTGACCTTGGCTTCGCCTTCGGCATTCGGGTCGCCAATGCCGATGGTGTGAATCACCACGCCTTTGGCGGCTGCCATTGCGGCGGCACGGGTCGGGGGGATGGCGCTGTGGGTGTCGTTGCCATCGGTGAGCAGGATCAGCACCTTTTGCGGCTCGTGGGCCTGGTCGAGCAGTTTGAGGCTCAGGCCAATGGCATCGCCGATGGCGGTGTTGGGCCCGGCCATGCCGATCCCGGTGTCTTCGAGCAGCAACGACAGGCTGGCGTGGTCAAGGGTCAGCGGCGCCTGGGGGTAGGCGCCGCTGCCGAACACGATCAGGCCGATGCGGTCGTCCTTGCGGCGCTGGATAAAGTCCTGCACCACCTGTTTGACGGCGGCCAGGCGGTTGATTTTGTTCCCGTTGGCGTCTGTGAAATCGGTGGTTTCCATCGATTGCGAGATGTCGATGGCCAGCATCAGGTCGCGCACCGGTTGCTGGCGTTCGATGGGCTTTTCGACCCACACCGGTCTGGCCACAGCCACTACCAGCAAGGTCCACACCAGCAGATTGAGCAGCAGTTGCCAGAGGTTATGCCGTGTACCTGCGGCCTGTGGCGCCTGGTCGATGGCGCGGCTCATGGCGTTGAAAAACGGCACGCGCACCGCACTGCGGGCCTCGCGGTACGCGGGCAGCCAGCGGTAGCCGAACCACGGTAAAGGCAGCAACAGCAGCAACCAGGGGTAATCAAGCTGCCACATGGTGTTGCTCCACCCAGCGTGTGCAGGTCTCGAACAGGTAGTGGCGCTGGGTGTCCGGCAATGCCAGCAACTGGTCATCCGGGGCATAGGCCAGGAACGCCAGTTGCTCGCTGAAATCGTCGGGCAGGGGTTGCGCACTGTGGCTGCGCAAAAAGCCTTGCCAGGCCTCGCCCTGCAACGGGCCTGCAGGCTGTGGGACCGGCATCGACAGGGCCACGCGTTTAAGCAATGTGGGCAGCTCGCGCAAGGTGGCGAGCGGGTCGTTGGCCGCGCGCAGCTGGGCCAAGCGTTGCAAGGCCTCGCGCCGGTAGCGGTTGCGCCGCCAAAGCCAGTAAGTGCGCGCGGCCCACACTGCCAGCCCGGCCAGCACAACTCCCAGCAACGCCCACCAGCCCCAGGTCTGCGGCATGTAACTGACGGGTGCAGGCAGGGCCAGGCTTTGCAGTTGATCGATGTCGGGGATGGGAGTGCTCATCTACGCGGCCCACCCAGCTTGCCCAGTTCAGTGCGTAACTGGCTGTGGGCATCCAGCGCGGTGCTGAACATCATCAACGGCACCTGGCTGCGGCGCAGCAGGCTGGCAATGTCCTTGAAGCGACCGCTGAGAAAGTCCCCCAGAGGTTGGCGGATGTGCGGGTGCTGCACCGCCAGTTCTACTTGCAGCTGGCCCTGGGTCACCAGCAAGTGGCCGTTTTTTGGCAGGTCCAGCGCCAGGGGGTCGTAGACTTGCATCGCGATCACATCGTTGTGCGCCGCCAGTTGACGCATCAGCTGCAGGGTGCGCGGGCCTGCACCGGCGAAATCGCTGATCAGGCAAATCAGGTGGTCATGGCCGGCCACGGCAAGGCAGTGTTGCAGCACCTTGTCCAGTTGGTCGGCGTCTTCGCAGTCGGGTTGCGTGGCATTGAGCTGGCGGTTTTGCTGCACGATTTTGCTGCACAGCGCTTCGACCCGTTTGCGGCTGCGCAGCGGGGCGATGCTGTCGATGCGCTGGTCGTTGAACACCAGCCCGCCGACCCGGTCGCCGGCGTTGAACACCATCCACGCAGCCAATGCGCCCAGCTCGGCGGCGGTGGCGGATTTGAAGCTGTGGCTGGAGCCAAAAAACATCGACATGCTTTGATCGACAATGATCAGCGCCGGGCGGTCGCGCTCTTCGGTAAAGGTGCGCACCACCGGTTTGCCGGTGCGCAACGAGGCCCGCCAGTCGAGGTGGCGCAGGTCGTCACCGGGCTGGTAGCGGCGCAGTTCGTCGAAGTTCAACCCACGGCCCCGCAAGCGCGAAGCATGGTTGCCCGAAAGGATGCTGCCCCGGGGTTGGCGGGCGACAAAACTCAATGCGCGCGCCTTGAATTCCAGCGCCATCAATTGCGCCAGAGACACATACACCCATCCATCGGCGGCCTGCTGTGGAGCGTACATCGGCAAGCTCCTCAGGCCGGGATTGCGACTTTGTCGAGAATACGGTCGAGCACCTGATCGGCACTCACGCCATCGGCGACGGCGTCGTAGCTCAGTTGCAGGCGGTGGCGCAGCACCGGATGCACCATCGCGCGAACATTGTCCGGTGTGACAAAGGTCTGGCCTCGCAGCCAGGCGTCGGCGCGGGCACAACGGTCCAGGCCGATGCCGCCCCGGGGGCTGGCGCCGATGACGATCCAGCGCGCCAGGTCAGGGTCGTAGTCGGCCGGGTGCCGGGTGGCGTTGACCAGGTCGATCAGGTAGCGGTCGATGGCGGGCGAGACGGCCACCGCGCTGACTTCGCGGCGGGCGGCAAAAACGGCCTCCTGGCCCAGGGAAAATCCTGCGCCGGCCTCAGTTTTTGCTCCGTGGGCCTGTTCTTCACCGCGCAGCATACGCAGCACCTGGGACTCATCCGCCGGGGTGGGGTAGTCGAGCAGCACCTTCATCAGAAACCGGTCCATCTGCGCCTCGGGCAGCGGGTAGGTGCCTTCCTGTTCGATGGGGTTTTGCGTGGCCAGCACAATAAACAGCTCGGGCAATGGATGGCTGTTGCCGGCCACGGTGATCTGGCGTTCTTCCATGGCTTCGAGCAAGGCAGCCTGCACCTTGGCCGGAGCGCGGTTGATTTCGTCCGCCAGGATCAGGTTGCCGAACAGCGGGCCGGGCTGGAACATGATCTGGTTCTGGCCGTCGACCTGATGCAGCACTTCGGCGCCGGTGATGTCCGAAGGCAGCAGGTCGGGGGTGAACTGGATGCGGCTCATCCTGGCGTCCAGGTGTTTGGCCAGTGCCTTGACGGTGCGGGTCTTGGCCAGCCCCGGCAGGCTTTCCAGCAACAGATGACCGTTGGCCAGCAGGCCGATGATGATCTGGCGGATAACCTCGTCCTGCCCCAGCACCGCTTCGGCGATGCTGGCTTGCAGGGCGTTTAGATCGTTGAGCGCTGTCATAAAGTATTCCTAGCCTGAACACGATTACCAGGGAGCGGGGACCACCACAAACTGAACGTTGCCGCCCACGTAACGCGGTTGGTACCAGGTGGGGCCGCAGTGCTGGTACGCCACATTGCTGGCCACCACCGACACGCAACCGGCGGGCACACTGGCCACTTGGGTACCGATGGCCAGCACCGTCGCCGTGGTTGCACCAATCACCGCGGCTGTCGCCCACGGGTGATACCAGTTATCCGGTGGCGGTGGCGGTGGCGGAGGGGGTGGCGGCGGTGGCATGGGCGGTGGCGGGTGAGGCCCCGGCCCGGGGTAGGGATGTGGTCCCGGTTGCGGATAAGGATGTGGCCCTGGCTGTGGATAGGGGTGCGGCCCGGGTTGCGGATGCGGTTGGGGCATCGGGTGCGGAGCCGGGGGTGGATGGCCGCCGTTGTGGGGCACGACAAAGGTACGTGCGCCGCCCCCGTTGCGCAGTTGCCAGGCCTGGGCGACGGAGATATGCAACAGGCTGGCACTGAGCACGCCGCACAGCAGCCAATGCATGCGCTTCATGGCTGTGCCTCCAGGCTGTACTTGTTGGGCGCCCACTGCAGGGGCACTTCCTGAGCGCCCGGGGGCGGTACGAACTCAAAGCTGCCCGCGTTGACCGGTGCGTTGAGTTGCCAGGTGTAGTCCACGCTGTGGCGGGGTTTTTCGGGGATGTCACGGCGGCTGATGGTCAGGCGGCAGGGCAGCGGTTGCTCCCCCTGGCGCAGCCACAATTGCCAGTCGATATCGTCCTGGCGCAAGGCGTAATGGTCGCAGCGCTGGCCGTCCAGGGTGTCGCTGCCAATCAGCACGGCGGACTTGAGCCCCACCTGCCGGGCGGTGCCGGCGTTCCAGCGGAACAAGTCCGCCAGCGGCAATTCGATGCCGTAGCGCACGTCGAGCAGGTCGATCAGTGCGTCAATGCTGGCAGGCGCCGGGGTGCGGGCGTAGTAGGTGCCGGGGCTCTGGTAGAGGGTGAAGGTCTTGCCGTTGTAATAGAGGCTGCGCTGCATGCCCTGGTCGTCAACCGAGACCATCAGCTTGTCAGGCTGCCGGGCCAGTAGTTGGGTGGAATGGCGAAACTCGATGGTCTGGCCGTTTTCCAGCACCTGATCAGTCTGGCTGCGGGCCTCGACGCCGAACTGCTTGAGGCTGCGCAAATAACTGCCCATCCGCTCCAGTGCCTGCAAGGCCCCGGGTTCAATGGCGACGTTATCGCCAGCCTGGGCCTGACCGGTAATGGCCAGGAGCAGGCCCAGCAAGGCGTGACGGAAGGGGGGCATGGGGGCGGCCTCTACCAGACGTACTGCATGCGAACTGTCCAGGTAGCGACATCCGGTGAGCCGGTGCGCTCCGCCACTGTGTCGGTGTAAGCCAGCATGCCGCCAACCTGGGGCGTCAGCATGAACCCCATGCTGGCGCCTACCAGGGTGTTTTCCTGTTGTTGTCTTGCCAGTCACCGTCGATTCTGGTTTCGCCGCCGCGGCTGTAAGTGGCATCCAGCGACGCCCACAACGCACGGTTGATGGTGTAGCTGTAGTGGCCTTCGACGGCATACAGCGGTTTTTGTTCGAGCTTGCTGTCGCCCTGATAATCGTCGTTGTCACCGAACAGCGAGACCCAGGTATTGACCTCCAGCCAGGTCGGGCCAAACGGTGTGCCGAAGCCGATTTCCGGTTTGAACACCCAGCGGTTGGCGCCGATATTGATCACCCGGTTTTTATCGTAATCCCCGGTCGGCGTGGTGACCCACAGCGCACCCGTGAGGAAGGTTTCGGGGGTTGCCTTGGCAAATTCTTCCTTGGTCAGGGCCGGGCCGCCAAAGATGTTGTGCACCAGCACGACCTGGGTGTCGCCCATGCCGCCGTTGTGTTTGGTGCCGCTGAAGTACTGCGCGTTGTCGAACGAGGCTGAAATATCGGCATAGGGTTGCAGGATCTGGATCGCGCTGTTGCGGCCATCGACTGCGAATGAGCGGGCATATCGCATGATGTAGACATCGGCATTGAGCGACAGGCCGTCGATGGGCAGCGAGGTATCAATAGGGGTGTTGGTGTCGACGCGGTTGTAATAGCCAAACACCATGTTCAAATCGGTGGGCGTGTTTTGCCAGTCCCGAGCGTTATCTGCCCAGCCCAGTAGCGGCACCATGGCCAGAGTGAGTGCGCTGTAACTGGCCTTTCGGGCGTTGGTCAACCCCATTGCTTTGCTCCTTCAATCGCTCTTTGGCGGTTTGTCATCCGAGGCCCGGCGGGAGTGGGCGTTGGTTTGGTGCGTTGGCTGGTAAGTGCTCAAGTGCGGCACATCAGTTTTTAGAGTAATTGCTCTAATCTGGCGCATCATGCGCCAAATCTGGGTTGACGCTAGCACCGGCCGTCCATTTCGCCAGATGGCAGGCATTTATCTCTGCATTCTTTGATGCATATCACTCTTTCGTTCCTCTGCCTGTGTGTTTAACGCGAGTGGCCTTTGCCCGTATTCGGGTTTCAGGGGCCGGGCCGGTTTGATCGCGTGTTATCGTGCTCGACTTTTCGAGGGGGATATTCGATGCGAATGATGATCGGCGCTGTGAGCCTTGCCTTGTTGGCCGGCTGTATTTCACCGGCGATGAATGAGGCACGCAGCAAAAGCCCTGTGCGGGTGCTGACTTCGGCCAAACCGATGCCGCTGGTTGCCGAGTGCATCAAGTTCTCGTGGCAGGACGAAGGCGTGTTCGGGGTCGATGCCAGTGCCTATATCAACACCGACAAACCGGGGCAGCAGACGGTTTACACCCGCAGTGCCGAGTCCTTTGCCGATCTGGTGTCCCAAGGCACGGGAACGGCGGTGAGCTATTACGCCAAACAGCCTGACGACAGTGCAGCGATGCGCCGTCTGGCCATGCTGGCGACATGTCTGTAACCCGTCAGGCCGGTCTGTGAGGCTGCAGCGGTGGGCTTGAAACAGGGTTTTGTCCTGACCCGGCACTGGCGCGACACGCCGTCGGGCATCGAGGTCGAGTTCTGGCTGGCCACCGATGACGGGCCCCGGCACGTGCGCGTGCCTTATCAGATATCAACCGCGTTTATCCCGGTGGCGCAGTGCGCCCAGGCGCAGACGCTGTTGCAGGATGAGCGCGGTATCGAGTTTCGTGAACTGGCGCTGTGTGACTTTCAGTCACGCCCGGTGATCGGCCTTTACTGCCGGCAACATGGCCAGTTGATGGACATTGCGCAGCGTCTGCGTCGTGCCGGGGTTGATGTGTATGAGGCCGACATCCGCCCGCCCGAGCGTTTCCTGATGGAGCGCTTTATCACCGCCCCGGTGAGTTTCGGCGGCCGTGCCCAGGGCGACGGCCCGCTGCTGGACACGCGGATCAAACCCCATCCCGACTATCGCCCGCGCTTGAAACTGGTGTCCCTGGACATTGAAACCAGCCCCCAGGG
>JBILYW010000580.1:0-2893 GCA_044377555.1 Pseudomonas sp. | reverse complement strand
TATCACCACCTATTCGCCGCTGCAACACTACGGCGTCGAGCCAGGCGACAAGGTCGGGATTCTGGGCATGGGCGGCCTGGGCCACATGGGTATCAAGTTCGCCAAGGCCATGGGCGCGCAAGTGACCTTGTTCACACGTTCCCAGGCCAAGGCAGAAGAGGCCTACCGTCAAGGTGCCGACCACGTGATCGTGTCCACCGATGACGAGCAGATGAAAGCCGCGGCCGGTACCTTCAACTTCCTGCTGGACACCATTCCGGTGCCGCACGACCTGAACCCCTACCTCGAAACCCTGACCTTTGACGGCGTACACATTCTGGTTGGCCTGATCGAACCGGTCGAGCCGGCACTGAACGCCTTCAACCTGGTGTTCAAGCGCCGCGTACTGGCCGGTTCGTTGATCGGTGGCATTGCCGAAACCCAGGAAATGCTCGATTTCAGCGCCGAGCACGGCATTACCTGCGACATCGAAATGCTCGACATCAAAAACATCAACGAAGCCTTTGAGCGCGTGGTCAAAGGCGACGTGAAGTACCGCTTCGTGATCGACATGAAAACGCTGAAAGCCTAAGCACTGGCTTTTGCGGGAGCGGGCTTGCTCGCGATTGCATCACTGCGGTCCTTGAAACAAACCGCGCTGGCTGCATCGCGAGCAAGCCCGCTCCCACATTCAATTGCGTTGAGGGTCTTACCCCCCCAACTCCGCCGAAATCTGCTGCGCTGCATGGGTAATGACCGGGATCAACCCGGTCATTTTCTCCAGTGACATGTAAGGCACGGTACTGGCGATACTGATGGCAGCCACGATTTTGCGGCTGGCATCGCGTATCGGTGCCGCCACACAACGGATCGACGGTTCGTTGTCCTCCAGATCAAACGCATAGCCGCCCGCTACATAGCTGCGCATGCGGTCTTCGAACTGCTCCCACGACACTTCCTGATGCTCAGGCCACTGCAGGTTTTTGCCATCGGCTGGATGGCTGGCCTCATACAGGCGCCGCCATTCCCCCACCGGCGCATCCAGCAACATCGCCTTGCCGATACCGGTACGCGCCAACGGCATGCGATGCCCTACCCGCGAACGCATTTCCGGGCCATTGCGCCCCGGGTTCTTGTGCAGGTACAGCACCTCGTCATCCTCACGCACCGCCAAATGAATGGTGTCGCCGGTCAACAGCGACAACTTGTCCAGATATGGCCCCGCCAGCGTCACCAGCGGCAACTCTTCACGGGCCTGAAAACCCAGCTCGATCAGTTTGGGCCCCAGCAGATACCCCACTTTTGGCAACACCCGCAGGTAACGCTCGTCCACCAGGCAACTGGCCAGACGGTGCGTAGTGCTGCGCGTGGTCCCGATCACCCGAGCGATGTCCTTGAGGTCGCGCGCGCCATTGGCCACGGCCTGCACCACCGCCAACCCGCGGAGCAAGGTTTGGGTACCGGTGGGTGCGATTTTTGTGGAGTCGTCCTGCATAGCCAGCCTTTCCATTGAGAGGGGGGAGAACCGGGCAGCATTATGGTCGCCCGGCGGGCTGACTTCTACAGTTCGATCCGTTCAACCTTGCCCACCAGCAAGATGTAGGACAGTGCACCCAGCAGCGCCAGCACCGAAATGTAGGTGATTGCCGGGGCGAACGAGTCGCCGGTGGCCAGGAAGCCAATCACGATCGGCGTGGTAATCGCCGACAGGTTGCCGATAAAGTTGAACACCCCTCCGGTCAGGCCCAGCAGGCGCGCCGGGGCCAGGGTCGACACCAGCGACCAGGTGATCGATGCCAGCCCGTTGCCGAAAAATGCCAGTGCCAGGAATGCAATCACCAACGGCGTGGAGTCGACAAAGTTGGCGCCAATGATCGACGTCGAAATCAACAGCCCGCCAATGATCGGCAGCTTGCGGGCAAAGCCCACCGAGTAACCGCGACGAATCAGCCAGTCGGAGAAAAACCCCGAACACAGCACGCCGACAAAGGCGGCCAGGAACGGCAGCGAAGCCAGCAGGCCGGACTTGATGAAGTCCATGCCGCGGTACTTCACCAGGTAAGTCGGGAACCAGGTCAGGAAAAACCACAACGTCGAGTTCAGGCAAAACTGCCCCAGGTAGATGCCCCACAGTTTGCGCTTGCTGAGCACGATACCCAGGTCCAGCCAACTGAACGGCGCCTTGCGTTTGGCGGTCTGGGTCTGGATATCCACCAGCCCGCCGCCCTCGCTGATCAGGTTGATTTCCGCCTGGTTGGCGCCCTTGAAATCACGCGGCTCGCGGTACACCGCATACCAGATTCCGGCCCAGATAATCCCCACCGCACCGGTGGCGACGAACACCATGTGCCAGCCCCATTGGTGCTGCAACCAGGCCAGTACCGGGGTCAGAAACGCCAGCCCCACAAACTGCCCGGAGGTGTAGAAACCAATGGCGGTGGCGCGTTCGCGTTCGGGGAACCAGGTCGTCACCACACGGCTGTTGATCGGGTACGCCGGGGCTTCCAGCGCACCCACCGCCATGCGCAACACGAACAGGGCGATAAAGCTCGCTGCGAAGCCAAGCATCACCGTGGCCACCGACCACAGCAACAAGGCGACGCTGTAGAGAATGCGCGGCGGCACGCGATCCACCAGCCAGCCGCCGGGGATTTGCATGGCGGCGTAGGTCCAGCCGAAGGCCGAGAAAATCAGCCCGACATGCACCGGGTCCAGCCCCAGATCCGTGGTCAGGGCGGGAGCGGCAATCGACAGGTTGCTGCGGTCCAGATAATTGATCACCACGGTAATAAACAGCAGAACCATGATGAAAAAACGCTTGCGGCTAGGCGCCACTAAAATCGCGGGCGCGACAGTGCTTGCAGATGACATGGGCATGCCTCTTTTTTATGGTTATTGAGGTCGTTTACAGCGG
>JBILYW010000579.1:0-2899 GCA_044377555.1 Pseudomonas sp. | reverse complement strand
GTATTGGCGATTGAGTGGCTGGCCGCGTGCCAGGGGCTGGATTTGCGTGATGGCCTGAAAACCTCACCCAAGCTTGAAATCGCTCGTACGACCCTGCGTAGCAAGGTCGCTCACTATGAAAAAGACCGCTTCTTCGCTCCGGACATCGAAATTGCCATGAAGCTGTTGGCAACCCGTTGCCTGAACGATCTGCTGCCTGCTCACGTTCTGCCAAGCCTGTAACCCCAAAAAAACGCAGAGAGCCTTCCGGGCTCTCTGCGTCTCTGTTTTCGCCGACAATAATAATCAAGGACGCGAAATGCAAAACCAGACTCAAGGTTTGAAACGCGGGCTATCGGCCCGTCACATCCGTTTTATGGCGCTGGGTTCAGCGATCGGAACGGGTCTTTTTTATGGTTCAGCCGCTGCCATCCAAATGGCTGGGCCTGCTGTGTTGCTGGCGTACCTGATTGGTGGCGCTGCGGTGTTCATGGTGATGCGCGCACTGGGCGAAATGGCCGTGCACAACCCGGTGTCCGGCTCGTTCGGCCACTACGCCAGTACCTACCTGGGCCCGATGTCGGGCTTTATCCTGGGCTGGACCTATGCCTTCGAGATGATCATCGTGTGCCTGGCCGATGTCACCGCCTTCGGTATCTACATGGGCTTCTGGTTCCCTGAAGTGGCGCGCTGGATCTGGGTTTTGGGCATCGTGCTGCTGATAGGCGGGCTTAACCTGTGCAGCGTCAAAGTCTTCGGTGAAATGGAGTTCTGGCTGTCGCTGCTTAAGGTTGCCGCCATCGTGGCCATGATTCTGGCCGGTTTCGGCATCATGCTGTTCGGCATCGGTACTTCTGGCAGCTCTGACGCTGTCGCTACCGGCATCAGCAACCTGTGGTCGTTCGGCGGGTTTATGCCTAATGGCGTGGGCGGCTTGATCGCTTCGTTTGCGGTAGTGATGTTTGCCTTTGGCGGCATTGAAATCATCGGCATCACTGCCGGTGAAGCCAAAGACCCGCAGCGCGTTATCCCTAAAGCGATCAACGCGGTGCCGTTGCGCATTCTGCTGTTCTATGTGCTGACCCTGTTTGTGCTGATGGCTATTTACCCGTGGACCCAGATCGGCAGCCAGGGCAGCCCGTTCGTGCAGATTTTTGACAGCCTGGGTATCAGCTCGGCGGCCACCATTCTGAACATCGTGGTGATCTCGGCGGCGGTGTCGGCCATCAACAGCGACATCTTCGGCGCAGGCCGCATGATGTACGGTCTGGCACAGCAAGGGCAGGCGCCTAAAGGCTTCGCCAAAATCTCCCGCCATGGCGTGCCGTGGATGACCGTCCTGGTGATGGGCGCTACGTTGTTGGGCGGTGTGGTGCTTAACTACCTGATCCCGGAAAACATCTTCCTGGTGATCGCCTCGATTGCCACCTTTGCCACGGTGTGGGTGTGGTTGATGATTCTGGTGACCCAGGTTGCCATGCGTCGCTCCATGACCCGCGAGCAAGTGGCCGAGCTCAAGTTCCCGGTGCCGTTCTGGCCGTATGCACCGATGGCCGCCATTGCGTTCATGGTGTTCATCTTCGGCGTACTGGGTTACTTCCCCGAGACTCAAGCGGCGCTGATGGTCGGCGGGGTCTGGATTGCATTCCTGGTGGTGGCTTACCTGCTGTGGGTAAAGCCGGCAGCAGGTCGGGCGGTTGAAGTGGCTCCCGAGCTTTCCTGAGTTCTCCACCTTTTGGGAGCTGGCAAGCCGGCTCTCAAAGGGTTGCGTGTAAGGACATGCTCATTGCACTCAATCGGGTTTATGATGCCAGACGGCAACATTTTCCAGCCCCCCCCTCGGAGTGCGTAATGCAGACCTTGTTCCCGCAGATCAAACCCTACGCCAGGCATGAACTGGCGGTTGACGGGCCGCATGTGCTTTACGTTGACGAGAGCGGTTCACCAGACGGCCTGCCCGTGGTGTTTGTCCACGGCGGGCCGGGTTCGGGCTGCGACGCCAACAGTCGCTGTTATTTTGATCCGGGCCTGTACCGGATCATCACCTTCGATCAGCGCGGTTGTGGGCGTTCGACGCCACATGCCAGCCTGGACAGCAACACCACGTGGGATCTGGTCGCTGACATGGAACGGATTCGTCTGTTCCTCGGCATCGACAAGTGGGTGGTGTTCGGCGGTTCGTGGGGTTCGACCCTGTCACTGGCGTACGCACAAAGCCACCCGGAGCGGGTACACGGCCTGATCCTGCGCGGGATCTTCCTGGCCCGTCCTCAAGAAATCGAATGGTTCTATCAGAAAGGTGCCAGCCGGATCTTCCCGGACTATTGGCAAGAATACGTGGCGCCAATCCCACAGGAAGAACGACACGATCTGATGGGGGCTTTCCACAGGCGTCTGACAGGCAATGATCAGATTGCCCAAATGCACGCGGCCAAGGCCTGGTCGACCTGGGAAGGACGTGCCGCGACCCTGCGGCCCAACCCGCAAGTAGTTGAACGCTTCTGCGAACCGCATCGGGCGTTATCCATCGCCCGTATCGAATGCCATTACTTCATGAACAACGCGTTCCTGGAGCCCAACCAGTTGTTGCGCGACATGTACAAGATCGCTCACCTGCCGTGCGTGATCGTCCATGGTCGCTACGACATGATTTGCCCGCTGGACAACGCCTGGGAGCTGCATCAGGCCTGGCCCGGCAGCGAGCTGCAAGTGATTCGCGAAGCTGGCCATGTGGCCTCCGAGCCCGGAATCACCGATGCCCTGGTGCGTGCCACCGAGCAAATGGCCCGCCTGCTGCTCAAATTGCAGCCGGACGAAGCATGAAGGGCCTGCTGCAGCGCGTCAGGGGTGCGCGGGTAGAAGTGGCAGGGGAGATTGTCGGTTCAATCGATCAGGGCTTGCTGGTGCTTGTCGCCGTCGA
>JBILYW010000084.1:0-8907 GCA_044377555.1 Pseudomonas sp. | reverse complement strand
TTCCCGCTTCTGGAATGGATCAACAAGGCCAGCGACGATTGCTGCAAGATTATCGGTGACGTCAACGGCACCAATGCCGATGCGGCGATTGCCGTGCGCCAGGACGACAACGCCCTGCGTGAGCGCTTCAACAAGGCGCTGGACGAAATCGTGGCTGACGGCACCTACCAGAAGATCTCCGGCAAGTACTTCGACTTCAATATTTACTGAGTCACCCGCCCTCGTTTGAGGGCTCCCTGCCCATGACCCTGCCCTGCGCACCGAACGTGCGCTGCGGCTGAATTTCGGCCCAATTTTGCCCGGGGATTCGAGCATGCTCGATCAACTCTCACTTCTTTCTTTCGCCAGTGGCGGCTGGGGCTCGGCTTTGCTCGCAGGCGCCATGGTAACCATTGCCCTGGCCTTGAGCTGCCTGCCCATCGGTTTGCCCCTGGGGCTGGCCGTCGCCGTGGCGGCGCGCTCGAAAAACCGCTGGGTGCGCGCCTGGGCAACGACCTTTTCCACCGTGTTCCGTGGTTTACCGGAACTGCTGACGCTGCTGATCATTTATTACGGCTGCCAGATCGCTGCGCAAAAAATCCTCGCCATGATGGGCTACGACGCTCAGGTCACGATCAATACCTTCGTGGCCGCGATGGTCGCCTTCAGCCTGGTGTTTGCCGCGTTCTCCAGCGAGATCTGGCTGGGCGCGTTCAAAACCGTTCCCAAGGGCCAGTTCGAAGCCGCCTCGGCGCTGGGCCTGAGCAAATTCACCACCTTTCGCAAGGTCGTGCTGCCGCAACTGGCGCGCATCGCCCTGCCCGGCCTGTCGAACAACTGGTTGTCGCTGCTCAAGGACACCTCGCTGGTATCGACCATTTCCCTGGTGGACCTGATGCGCCAGACCAACCTGGCGGTCAGCGTGACCAAGGACCCGATGCTGTTCTACAGCGTCGCCTGTTTGGGCTACCTGTTTTTCTCGGCGATTTCGGGGCGGCTGTTCAGCTTCCTTGAACGCTACTTCAGCCGCCACCAACGGAGCGTGCAGCCATGAGTCTGGCGGACCTGCAAAACATGTTTCTCAACCCCGACCTGCTGGAGCGCTACGGCCCGCGCTTTATCGACGGGCTGCTGGTGACCGGCAAGCTGGTGGCGATCTCGTTCACCCTCGGCGCCCTGCTGGGTTTGCTGATTGCCCTGGGCCGCCTGTCCAGCAACCGCTTTGTGCGCAATTTCACCGGTGCCTATGTGTACTTCTTCCGGGGCTCGCCGCTGCTGGCGCAATTGTTTTTGCTGTATTACGGCCTCGGTTCGTTCAAAAGCTTCTGGCAGGACGTGGGCCTGTGGTGGTTTTTCCGCGATGCGTGGTTCTGCACCCTGCTGGCCTTCACCCTCAATACGGCGGCGTACCAGGCCGAGATCCTGCGGGGCAGCATCCTGTCCGTGGCCCAGGGCCAGCGTGAAGCCTGCAAGGCGCTGAACCTGTCGCGCTGGACCGCCTTTCGCAAGATCATCCTGCCGCAATCGCTGCTGGTCGCCATCGGCCCGCTGGGCAACGAACTGATCCTGATGATCAAGGCCAGCGCCATTGCCTCGCTGGTGACCATTTATGACTTGATGGGCGTGACCAAAATGGCGTTCTCGCGCAGCTTCGACTTCCAGGTCTACCTGTGGGCCGCCGTGTTGTACCTGCTGATCGTGGAAGTGGTGCGACGCAGCCTCAAGCTGATCGAAGGCCGCCTCGGCCGCCATTTGCAGTAAGCCCATTGTCCGGGCTGTGAACACGGCCCCCGATTTAAGGATTCGTTTATGCATTGCGACATTATCGTTCTGGGTGCCGGCATTGTCGGCGTCAGTACTGCGTTGCAACTCCAGGCCCGGGGTCGCAGCGTAGTGCTGCTCGACCGCGCCCAGCCAGGCAGCGGCACCAGCCACGGCAACGCCGGGCTGATCGAGCGCGCCAGCGTCATCCCCTATTCGTTCCCCCGCGAACTGTCGCGCCTGCTGCGCTACGGCCTCAATCAGCAGTCCGACGTACGCTACAGCCTCAAGCACCTGCCCAAGGCTGGGCCATGGCTGATGAAATACTGGCAGCAGTCCGGCGTCAAAGGCCTGGCCAAAGCCACCCGGGCCATGCTGCCGCTGATTGAAAAATGCGTGACCGAGCACGACCTGCTGGCCGGGCCTGCGGGCGTGACCGAACTGATTGATGACAGCGGCTGGATCGAGGTGTACCGCACCCGGGAAGACTTCGAAAAAGCCCAGCGCGACGCCGCGGCCTTGAGCGAGTTCAAGCTCAACTACCGGGTGCTGGGTGAGCAGCAAGTCCACGCCCTGGAGCCGGGCCTGCACACGGATGTGATCGGCGGCATTCACTGGCTCGACCCCAAGACCGTCAGCGACCCGGGCGGCCTGACCCGGGGCTACGCCGAACTGTTCATCAAGCGCGGCGGCACCTTTGTGACCGGCGATGCCACCCGCCTGCGGGCCACTGCGGGGCAATGGCAGGTCGAAAGCAACAAGGGCCTGATTGTCGGCAATGAAGCCGTGGTCGCTCTGGGGCCGCAAGCGCGGGAGATTTTCGAACCCCTGGGTTATCGCATCCCGCTGGCGATCAAGCGCGGCTACCACATGCATTACGCCGCCAAGGACGGCCATACCATGCAGCACCCGATTCTTGATTCGGTGGGCGGTTATGTTCTGGCCCCCATGGTGGGCGGTATCCGTCTGACCACAGGGATCGAGTTCGCAGACAGCAATGACCCGATCAACGAGATCCAGCTGCGCCGCTGCGAAGAACGCGCCCAGCGCTTGTACCCGCTGGGTCCACGTGTGGATGCCGAGCCCTGGCTCGGCCGCCGCCCGTGCCTGCCGGACATGTGCCCGGTGATCGGCCCGGCCGGTCGTCATAAAGGCCTGTGGTTCAACTTTGGTCACGCCCACCACGGCCTGACCCTGGGCCCGGTCTGCGGTCGCCTGCTGGCCGAAATGATGACCGGCCAAACCCCTTTCACTGACCCGTCCCCCTACAGCGCCGAGCGTTTTCACTGATCACTGGAGACACACCATGCACGCACAATCTGCTTACGTTCACCCTGTGTCACCCGTCATCGACACCCGCAAGGTGGTGGTGGATATCGCCGGCCTGAACAAGTACTACAGTGCCTTTCACGTGCTCAAGGGCATCGATCTCAAGGTTCGCGAAGGTGAACGCATCGTGCTGTGCGGCCCGTCCGGCTCCGGCAAGTCGACCTTGATCCGCTGTATCAACCGGCTGGAAATCGCCGAGCAGGGCCGTATCCTGATCAACGATACCGACCTGTCGCAGCCCACCCGGGAAGCGAGCAAGGTGCGCAGCGAAATCGGCATGGTGTTTCAACATTTCAACCTGTTCCCGCATATGAGCGTGATCGATAACTGCATCCTGGCGCCGATGTCGGTGCGGGGCCTGTCCCGGAAAAAGGCGATTGAGCTGGCGCAACATTTTCTGACCAAGGTGGGGATTGCCAGCCAGGCAGACAAATACCCGAGCCAGCTGTCGGGCGGCCAGCAGCAACGCGTCGCCATTGCCCGTGCGCTGTGCATGGAGCCGAAAATCATGCTGTTCGATGAGCCCACTTCGGCGCTGGACCCGGAAATGGTCAGTGAAGTGCTGGACGTGATGGTCAACCTGGCCGGCAGCGGCATGACCATGCTGTGCGTGACCCACGAAATGGGTTTCGCCCGTCAGGTAGCGGAGCGGGTGTTGTTTCTGGATGGCGGGATGGTGATTGAGGACTCGCCGCCCGAGGAGTTCTTCAACGCCCCGAAAAGCCCGCGGGCCAAGGCGTTTTTAGCGCAGATCGTGCACTAGACACCACCCTGTGGGAGCGGGCTTGCTCGCGATCAAGGCGCCGCGGTATTGAAGTTGAACCGCGTCGATCCAATCGCGAGCAAGCCCGCTCCCACAAAGGGCACAGGCGGGAGTCTAGAGCTGCGCCGCCAATCTCGACCCCTGGTTGATCGCACGCTTGGCATCCAGCTCGGCCGCCACGTCGGCGCCGCCAATCAAATGCACGTTCTGCCCCGCTGCAACCAGACCATCCTGCAACTCGCGCAACGGATCTTGCCCGGCGCAGATCACAATATTGTCCACCGGCAATACCTGCGGCTCACCCTCGCCGATACGGATATGCAGCCCCGCATCGTCGATGCTCAGGTATTCAACGCTGTTGAGCATCTGCACCTGCTTGTTTTTCAGGCCCGCACGGTGAATCCAGCCGGTGGTCTTGCCCAGGCCGTCACCGACCTTGCTGGCTTTGCGTTGCAGCAGGAATACTTGCCGCGCCGGGGCATGCACTTCGGGTTTGATCCCGGCCACACCGCCGCGGGCTTCCAGTTGCGTATCAATACCCCATTCTTTCCAGAACGCTTCGCGGTCCTGGCTGGTGGACACGCCCTGGTGCACCAGGAACTCGGACACATCAAAGCCGATACCGCCGGCGCCTATCACCGCAACCTTGCTACCCACCGGCTTACGCCCCAGGATCACGTCCAGGTAGCTCAGCACCTTGGGGTTGTCGATGCCCGGAATCGCCGGTGTGCGCGGCGCAATCCCGGTGGCCAGGATAATCTCGTCAAACTGCCCCGCCACCAGTTGCGGCACATCCACACGGGTGTTCAGGCACAGCTCGACCCCGGTGGTTTGCAGCTTGCGCTTGAAGTAGCGCAGGGTTTCAAAGAACTCTTCCTTGCCCGGTACCCGCTTGGCCACGTTGAACTGGCCGCCAATCTCGCTGGCCGAATCGAACAGCGTCACTTCATGCCCGCGCTCCGCCGCCACGGTGGCCGCCGACAGCCCCGCCGGGCCGGCACCGACCACGGCGATTTTTTTCACGGCAATGGTGGGCAGGTAATTGAGCTCGGTTTCGTGGCACGCACGGGGGTTAACCAGGCAGCTGGTCAGCTTGCCGCCAAAGGTGTGATCCAGGCAGGCCTGGTTGCAACCGATACAGGTGTTGATTTCATCGCTGCGCCCGGCGGCAGCCTTGTTGACGAACTCCGGGTCGGCCAGGAACGGACGCGCCATGGACACCATGTCAGCGTCGCCTTCGGCCAGGATCTGCTCGGCGATTTCCGGGGTGTTGATACGGTTGGTGGTGATCAGCGGCACGTTGACCGAACCACGCAATTTGGCCGTGACCTTGCTGAACGCCCCGCGCGGCACCTTGGTGGCGATGGTCGGAATGCGCGCTTCGTGCCAGCCGATACCGGTGTTGATCAGGGTCGCACCGGCCAGTTCTACGGCCTTGGCCAACTGCACGATTTCTTCCCAGACGCTGCCGCCGGCCACCAGATCGAGCATCGACAGGCGATAAATAATGATGAAATTCGGGCCCACGGCTTCGCGCACGCGGCGCACGATTTCCACCGGCAGACGCATGCGGTTTTCGTAGCTGCCACCCCAGCGGTCGGTGCGCTGGTTGGTGTGCGCGGCCAGGAACTGGTTAATCAGATAACCTTCCGAACCCATGATCTCGACACCGTCATAACCTGCGCTCTGGGCCAGCCTGGCGCAGGTCACGAAGTCGCTGATCTGCTTCTCGATGCCTTCCTCATCCAGCTCCCTGGGTTTGAACGGGTTGATCGGGGCCTGGATCGCACTCGGGGCCACCTGACGCGGGCTGTAGGCATAACGCCCGGCGTGCAGGATCTGCAGGCAAATCTTGCCCCCGGCATCGTGCACGGCACGGGTCACCACCACGTGTTTTTCTGCCTCTTCAACCGTGCTCAGCTTGGCCGCGCCGCTGTACACCCCGCCCTCGTCGTTGGGTGCAATGCCGCCGGTCACGATCAGGCCGACACCGCCTCTGGCACGTTCGGCAAAGTAGGCAGCCATGCGCTCAAAGCCACCGGGCTTTTCTTCCAGGCCGGTGTGCATCGAACCCATCAGGCTGCGGTTGCGCAAGGTGGTAAAACCCAGGTCCAGCGGGGCCAGTAAATGCGGGTAGTGAGTGGCAGTCATCAGTAAGCTCCACAACAGGCTGAATCACGGATCGCGAGGTGCTCTGCGGCCCTCGTCGTTGATGAGTGGCACAGTAAAGGCTCAACCAACCCCGCTCAATGACCCAAAGTGACAAATTATTAACCCAAATGAGCAGCCCCCCTTGGCAAGCCAGCAGGCGCCGCCTACCCTAGGCCTCGAATTCCGCTGATAGCTGTCCGTTCTATGTCTATGCGCAAATTATTTGGCTGCACTTTACTGATCGCCCTTGTTGCCGCTGCTGGCGGTTATGCCTACTGGACCACGCAACGGGATGTCGGCCATTACCTGTCCGACCTGCGCATCGAGCTGGCGATCAACGAAGGCACCGACCAGGGCCGGGGCAATCTGCTTGGTATCGAACCCGACCTTTCCCCCCGCGACTATCAAAGCCTGGAGCTGGTGCGCCGGAAACTGGCCGCCTACTTGAACAGTGCCCGTGACGCCGGGTTGCTCAACGACAAGACCGTGGTGGTCTTGCCGGAACATATCGGCTCCTGGCTGATGTTTCGTGGCGAAAAGAACGAGCTGTACCAGGCACCCAACCTCAGTGAAGCGATGCGCTGGCTGGCACTGAGCAATCCTCTGGACTTTGCCGGTGCATGGCTGCGTGCCAACGGTGAAAGCCGGGTCAACGATGCCCACCTGCGCATGAAGGCCCAAAGCATGGCGGCCGATTACCAGGCCCTGTTTGGCGGCCTGGCCAAAGAGTTCGGCGTGACCCTGGTGGCGGGCAGCATTGCCCTGCCCGACCCGCACATCGAGGACGGCAAGCTGCTGCCCGGTACCGGCCCGCTGTACAACAGCAGCATCGTCTTTGGCCCTGACGGCGCTCCCCTCGGCGCACCGCAGTTGCAGCTGTTACCGACCTACGAAGAACAAAGCTATATCCAGCCGGGCCCCGACCATGAGCTGAACGTAGTGGACACCCCGGCCGGGCGCCTTGGCATCCTGATCGGCAGCGACAGCTGGTACCCCGAGAACTACCGCACGCTGAACGAAAAAGGCGCACAACTGATTGCCGTACCGGCATTCATCATTGGCAAGACCACCTGGGACCAGCCATGGGGCGGATACAAGAGCGTATCGACCCCCAGCGAGATCAGCCTCAAGCCCGGCGAAATCACCGAAGGCGACGCCTGGCACCGCCTGACCCTGACCAGCAGCGCGCCCATCAGCACGGCCGAGGCCGGCGTCACGGTGTTCTTGCGCGGCAAGTTCTGGGACAAGTACAGCGGCGGCCATGGCTTTATCAGCCGCAACGGCCAGACCAGCCCCGACCAGCCGGGCACCGGTGCCCGACTGCTGAACCTCTGGCTGTAGTGCAATGAAACCGCTGCCGATGCGCCTGGGGGATCTATCGGTCGGGTTCGTACAGGCTCTGGCTGACGCCGTGCACAGCTGCGGCCAGGACCCTGCGCCCTTGCTTGAACAGTTCGGGCTGGACCCGGCCCGCCTCGCCCAGCCCCTGGCACGCCTGTCGATCCCGCGCTACATGCGCCTGGGGCACGCAGCGATTGCCCTGACCGGCGAACCGGCGCTGGGCTTGCGCATGGGCCAGCTCAGCCGCTTGAGCCAGGTCGGCCTGGCCGGTGTGACCGCCGCCCAGGCGCCCACAGTGCGCGAAGCGGCACGCACCCTGATCCGCTTTGAAGCCCTGTATGGCTCCAACTACCGCGGCCAGTCGAGCCTGCACGAAGACGCCCAGGGCGCCTGGATGCGGTTTTATTCCATCAGCCCGTACAACGCCTACAACCGCTTTGTGGTGGACTCGATCATTGCCGGCTGGTTGCAACACCTGTCATCCGTCGCGGCCCGGCCGTTGAGCTGCGAACAGATCGATATCGAGTTCAGCGAACCGGCCTACGCCCAGCACTACAGCGTGCTGGGCAGCGCGGCGCTGCATTTCCGGGCCGAGACCAACCAACTGCGCCTGAACCACGCCACCCTCGACCTGCGCAACCCGCAGCACTGCCCAAGCACCTGGGCTTACCTGCTGCAATTGTGCGAACGGGAACTGGAGCAACTGACCCGCACCCGCAGCCTGCGCGAACGCATCACCCAACTGCTGGGGCCTTTGCTCAATGGCGGCCGGGAGCCCGACCTGGAAGAAGTGGCGGCACGCCTGAAGCTGCCGACCTGGACCTTGCGCCGCAAGCTCGCGGAGGAAGGCACACAGTTTCGCGCCATTCTCAACGACACGCGGCGCGACCTCGCCATGACCTATATCCGCGATACGGAACTGGCCTTTGGCGAGATAGCCTATTTGTTGGGGTTTGCCTCAGCCGAGGCGTTTCAGCGGGCCTTCAAGCGCTGGAATGCGCAGACGCCGGGAGAATACCGGCGTCGTCAGCGCCAATCTGCGTGAAGCGAACTGCAGCTCAAAGCTCGGTTGCGTCGTCAGCAGGGTCCAGCGGGTCCAGTTCAAAAGCCTGATACTCAAGCAACTCTTCCTGATAATCGTCCATTGCAGCATCCCTTTTCAGTCTGTTTTGTTTAAGTCATGCCTGAGCATAAAGTGCCCGCATGAAGGAAAAATGACACCTTCACCGGCACTGTCAAGACTCATCAGTAAACGTAGCAGAGCTTTTGAGATTTACCGCACATTTATGGCGCCGCCAAAGGCTCTACAACGGCAGGCGCAGCTACCGGGGCGGGCTCAGGGTCTACCGCCGGCGTAACCGGCTCAGGCAGCACGGAGGCCGGCTTGACCGGCGGCGTGAGCGGCACCGGGGCGATGACAGGCACAACAACGGCCGGGACCACGACAGGCTCGCTGACGGGTACTACAACCGGCTCAGCCGCTGGCGCAGGAGCCGGGACTGGAACTGGTACTGGAGCAACCGCTTCGACCTTGGCGGGAGCCACTTCCGGTACACCCAGCTCGACCTTGGGTTTTACAGGGG
>JBILYW010000578.1:0-2903 GCA_044377555.1 Pseudomonas sp. | reverse complement strand
TTTGACCTTGTCCAGCAACTTGCCCGCAGCGCGGAAGTGGCCGATGTTGGTCATGCACGAACCGATGAACACTTCGTCGATCTTCTCACCGGCAACGGTGGACAGCAGGCGGGCGTCATCCGGGTCGTTTGGCGCGCAGAGCACAGGCTCCTTGATGTCAGCCAGATCGATTTCGATGATTTCAGCGTATTCGGCGTCAGCATCGGCTTCCATCAGCTCAGGGTTGGCTACCCAGGCTTCCATCGCTTGAGCACGACGCTCAAGGGTACGAGCGTCGCCGTAACCTTCACCGATCATCCAGCGCAGCAGGGTGATGTTGGAGTTCAGGTATTCGGTGATCGACTCTTTGGACAGCTTGATGGTGCAGCCAGCAGCCGAACGTTCTGCCGAGGCGTCGGACAGTTCGAATGCCTGCTCGATGCTCAGGTTGTCCAGACCTTCGATTTCCAGGATGCGACCCGAGAATTCGTTGATCTTGCCTTTCTTCTCTACGGTCAGCAGGCCTTTCTGGATTGCGACGTAAGGAATGGCGTGAACCAGGTCACGCAGGGTGATGCCTGGCTGCATTTCGCCTTTGAAACGAACCAGAATCGATTCCGGCATGTCCAGTGGCATTACGCCAGTGGCTGCGGCGAACGCGACCAGACCCGAACCAGCAGGGAACGAAATGCCCATTGGGAAGCGGGTGTGGGAGTCACCGCCAGTGCCGACGGTATCCGGCAGCAGCATACGGTTCAGCCAGCTGTGGATGATGCCGTCGCCCGGACGCAGGGACACGCCGCCACGGGTCATGATGAAGTCTGGCAGGGTGTGGTGGGTGGTCACGTCGATCGGCTTAGGATAAGCCGCGGTGTGGCAGAAGGACTGCATGACCAGATCGGCGGAGAAGCCCAGGCACGCCAGGTCTTTCAGTTCGTCACGGGTCATGGGACCGGTGGTGTCCTGGGAACCTACGGTGGTCATCTTCGGTTCGCAGTAAGTGCCCGGACGAACGCCGGTCACGCCGCATGCCTTGCCGACCATTTTTTGCGCCAGGGTGAAACCCTTGGTGCTTTCAATCGGGGCTTCAGGCTTTTTGAACAGGTCGGATGGACCCAGGCCCAGCTCGGCGCGAGCCTTCTCGGTCAGGCCACGGCCGATGATCAGCGGGATACGGCCGCCAGCGCGAACTTCGTCCAGCAGCACCGGGGTCTTCATTTCGAAGGTGGTGATGACTTCGTCGGTACCGTGCTTGCAGACTTTGCCTGCGTGCGGGTACAGGTCGATCACGTCGCCCATGTTGATGTTGGAAACATCGAATTCGATTGGCAGTGCGCCGGCATCTTCCATGGTGTTGTAGAAGATCGGAGCGATTTTGCTGCCGAAGCAGAAGCCGCCGGCACGCTTGTTCGGTACATAAGGAACGTCGTCGCCGAAGAACCACAGTACGGAGTTGGTTGCCGACTTGCGCGACGAACCGGTACCGACCACGTCACCGACGTAGGCGATCGGGAAACCGGCGTTGCGCATTTCTTCGATCTGCTTCATCGGACCGATGGAGCCTTGAACGTCCGGCACGATACCTTCGCGAGCCATTTTCAGCATGGCCAGGGCGTGCAGCGGGATATCAGGGCGCGACCAGGCGTCTGGTGCAGGGGACAGGTCGTCGGTGTTGGTTTCGCCGGTGACCTTGAACACGCGCAGGCTGATCTTGTCGGCCAGGGTAGGGCGGTTCTTGAACCACTCGCCGTCAGCCCAGGACTGCACCACGGCTTTTGCGTGGGCATTGCCGTTCTTGGCTTTTTCAGCGACGTCGTGGAAAGCGTCAAACATCAGCAGGGTGTGCTTGAGTTGCTCGGCGGCAACCGGAGCCAGCTCAGCGTCGTCCAGCATCTCGACCAGAGTCACGATGTTGTAGCCGCCTTGCATGGTGCCAAGCAGTTCTACAGCGCGCTTTTTGTCGATCAGGGGAGAAGTCGCTTCACCTTTGGCGATGGCGGACAGGAAACCGGCTTTTACATAAGCCGCTTCGTCAACACCCGGTGGAATGCGATTGGTGATCAGATCAACGAGGAATTCTTCTTCGCCGGCTGGCGGGTTTTTCAGCAGCTCAATCAGGCCTGCAGTTTGTTCGGCGTTAAGCGGCTGGGGAACGATACCCAGTGCTGCGCGCTCTTCGATATGTTTGCGGTAGGCTTCAAGCACAGTTATTACCCTCATCATTGGTCCCAAATGGGTGTCCGGGACGCTCATCCAGGAATGCCAGGCACTCATGCGCTGCGGGGCTTCTTGAGCCGCTTAGCCAGAATTGCAAGGATTCCCAACAGAAGCTGTTTTCAAAGTTTTACGCCTTCCGAACGGGGGGCATGATGAATGTTGGTGCGGGTATCTGCAGTGCAAACACCCCTCACCAACACCGTTCTTCGGGATCAACTGTGCTCGTGACGCTTTGAAAACAGCTTCTAACGGACATTGGCGCCTTAAAAGGCAGGCCGATTCTACGGTAAAAACTTGTTAAAGGTAAGTTAGCCCCTGAAGGTTGAGGGGTGATCTGCGTTAGACAAAGGGCTAACATAGCCACCTGTTTCGTTCTGTAGTGCTCTATTGCGCCATGTCCAATCAAACCATCAAGACCCCCTGCATAGGCCTTTGCTCAACGGTTTACGGCGACCTCGTGTGCCGTGGTTGCAAGCGTTTCCACCATGAAGTGATCAATTGGAACGGTTACGACGAAGAGGCAAAACGTGCGGTGTGGCTGCGCCTGGAGCAGCTTTTGGTGCAGGTGATGACGGGCAAAGTCGAGGTGTTCGACCGCGCCACGCTGCGTGATCAGCTGGTGGCGCGCAAAATCCGCTTTGTGCCCAGCCAGTCCGAATATTGCTGGGCCTACCAGCTGATTGCCCGCGGTGCGCGGGTGATCAATC
>JBILYW010000576.1:0-2906 GCA_044377555.1 Pseudomonas sp. | reverse complement strand
GCTCGCGCTTCGCATGCACCAATGCGCGGTTCAGGCGGTCGTACAACAGCTCCCGATTGGGCAAAAGGGTCAAGGCGTCGTACTGCGCCAGATACTGCAGGCGTGCGTGCAACTGCTTGCGCTCGATAGCCGCGGCCACCTGAGTCGATACATATTGCAGCAGATCCTTGTGCTGCTCGGTGTAACGCTCTTCCCCCCGGGCACTCTTGACCACCAGCGCACCAATAACTCCATTTTGGGTGGTCAGGGGAACGCCCAGCCATGACGGTGTATTTTCAGAACCGTGCAGCATGGACTGGCCGCTGCGAATGACCTGATCGCTCAGGTGGCTGACCTCGCAGAACTGCGGCAGGGGGTGATCGTCAACGTGATAGGGAAAGCTCAGCGCACCTTGAACCTGATCGCAGAGTGCGACCGAAAAATTCAACGCCGGCAGCCACTGCCCTATGAGCTGGTGCACATGCTTGAACAGTGCCAGTAAATCCTCTGCGGCCTGGGCGGCCTCCGAGATGGCGAACAGTGCCGATTGTCGCGACTCGGCCTGCTTGCGTTCGGTGATGTCGCGAGCAACGGCGATGCGCATCTGATGGGTTGGCGACCAACGGGCAGACCACAGGATATGGGCTATCTGCCCGTCCTTGCGCACATAACGGTTCTCAAAGTTCAGCTTGTGCGCCCCGGCCATGATCTCGTTGGCCGCGAGCAGCGTTCGCTCACGATCCCCCGGGAAAACCAGGTTGATCATGGGTGTACCTATCAGTTCATGCGGCTCATAGCCCCAGATGCGCTGGCAGGCAGCACTGACATAAACGAAGGTACCTGCGCTGTCGACCACACACACGGCGTCAAGCAGCAGGTCAATAAAAGCGGCTTGGGCCAGGTAACTTTTGATGTCCATAGGACCGCTGGATGCCTCAGGGCTAAACCTCAACATTCATCCCTGACCCGTAGATCGCACTGCGTTCCCTGCGACTTACTTCACACGATAGTACGCAACAACCCGGGCAGCGCATGCATCAGCGCACTGATAGCAAAACCGATAAACATGACCCCGCACAGTCGGGTAATCAGCAGCTCATGCCGCTGATACAGCGCCCTGACCTGCCCTGCCCCCACAACTCCCACCAAAATGGCATAAGCCACTGCCCCGCCCACAAAGCTCAAAGCGATCAACCATGGCAGCATGGCCCAGGTGAGCAGTTCTGCACGACTGGAAAGCAGTGCCGTGAACGTTGCCACCGCCACAGGGTAGGCTTTGGGGTTGGTCAGGCCGAAAAAAATGCCATGGGTAAACGGCTGACGTGCCGGCCCTTGCCGGGCAACGCTGCCGCTCTTGGCGAGAACCGCGCGCAAACCCAGCCAAAACAGGTAAAGACCGCTGATCAGACCGAGCACATTGAACGCCGTGCTGCCAAATTCACGCGCCCCCACGATGGCAATCAACGCCGTGCTGCACCAAATCACATCACCCAGTAGATGCCCGCACAGAAACCCGGCCCCGGCACGGCGCCCGCGCGCAGCACCAATGCCAAAAACAGCGAGCACGCCTGGACCCGGGGTGATGCCATAGATAAAGCCCGAAGCCAGTACGGCCAGTAACAGCGAAGGTGTCATGCAAAACGCTCCAGAAAAAATCGTGCCTCACGCTTTTTTCACTACACGTGAAGTGACTGGATTCTGCACGTTCTCAACGGTTATGTAACCGCGTGCCGGGTAAATTCTAGTGCCGTCGCCCCAAAATATTGACCACCACCCGATCAACCCAACCCCAGATGCGCTGTTTTACCCGACGCCAGAGTGGCCGTGACTGCCAGGCTTGCAGGCTGATGGGCTGGCTCTGTGCGAAATCAGCAATAAAGCTGGCGACCACCGCTTGCGTAAGCGCAGGGTCGAGCGCCTCGAGGTTGGCCTCAAGGTTGAAGTGCAGGTTCCAGTGGTCGAAATTGCACGAACCGATACTGACCCAATCGTCTATCAGCACCATTTTCAAGTGCAGAAAACAAGGCTGGTACTCCAGGATCTGCACCCCGGACTTGAGCAGCCGCGGGTAGTAACGATGACCGGCATAACGCACAGAAGGATGGTCGGTGCGCGGGCCTGTCAGTAACAACCGCACATCAACGCCCCGCCCCGCCGCACGACGCAGTGAACGTCGCACGCTCCAGGTAGGCAGGAAATAAGGGGTGGCCAGCCAGATACGCTTCTGGCCACTGTTGATCGCCCGCACCAGCGATTGCAGGATATCGCGATGCTGGCGTGCATCGGCGTAGGCAACGCGCCCCATGCCCTCACCGGTCTCGGGCACGCGTGGCAGGTGCGCAAGCCCAAAGTGCGTCGCCGGCTTCCACGCTTTGCGGCTGATGTTCGCGCGCCATTGGCGATCAAACAACATCTGCCAGTCCTGAACCAGCGGGCCTTGAATCTCGACCATGACTTCATGCCAGTCACAGGTATTTTCGTCGGGGCGCCAAAACTCATCCGTCACTCCGGTCCCCCCGACCACGGCCAATTGCTGATCCACCAGCAACAGCTTGCGATGATCGCGGTACAGGTTGCTCAGCCCCCGTCTCCAGCTCAGAGGGTTGTAAAACCTGAGCTCCACGCCGGCCTCGGTCAATCGGCGACGCAGGCTCAGGCTTAACCCCAGGCTGCCGTAACCGTCAAACAGGCAACGTACCCGCACCTCGCGCCAGGCCGCCTGCTCCAGGGCGTGGATGATGGCTTCGGCGCAGCCACCGGCCTCCACCAGATATAACTCCAGATCAATCTGTTCTTGCGCATGCTCAATGGCGGCGAGCATTCGAGGGAAAAATTGCGGCCCGTCGATCAACAGCTCGAACTGGTTGTCGCTGCGCCACCCAAAAACCGCGCCGGCCATCTTAGCGAGCCGTGAAAATCAGCACCGC
>JBILYW010000577.1:0-2906 GCA_044377555.1 Pseudomonas sp. | reverse complement strand
CGGTTGGTGGTGGAGTTGTTGGCCAGGTCGCCCAGCAGAATCACGATGTCGCCCTTGCCGCCCATTTTGTCGGCCAGGTACTGCATCTGCATGATGCCCGCTTCCAGGTCGTTGGAGGCCACAGTGGCCACACCCGGCGGCAGGTTGGTGTCGTCGGGGCGGCGGTTGACATACACCAGCGGGATCCCGGCCTTGACCGCCGCCTCGGTGATTTTTTTGGTCGCGGCAGTGTCCACCGGGTTGACCACGATGGCATCGACTTTTTGACTGATGAAGTTCTCGACCTGACTCAGTTGCTTGACCACGTCAGCCCGCGCATCTTCGAACTGCAACTGCACGCCTTCAGGGTAAGTTTTGGCTTTGTCGTTCATCGACTCGCGCAGGTAAGTCAGGTAGGTGTCATCGAACTGCGACATGCTCACGCCGATTTTGGTATCGGCCAGGGCCACGCCGCTGGCAAGCATCATCGACAGTGCCAGGGAAGCAAAAGGCAGGCGGTTTTTCATTGGGGCAGTCTCCACATTCTTGTTGGTTTTATAGATGCGGTACTTGTGTGACATGGGGTTGCAGCAATCTGGAATCGACTCTATTGGAAAATAATTTCCATATCAACCAGATTTAGAATTTATTCGAAAAGTAATTCTATTTTAAGCGTTCAGGCCGATCCTGATGACTTGCTGGCGTTCAGCACTCAAGCGCGCCGCGTCCAGCACCTGCAGGGCCTGCAGCACATCGCAGGGGTCGACGGGCACGGCGCCCTGCCCTTTGACTGCTGCGATCATTTGCAGATAAAACTGCTGCCAGCGGCCATGTTCGGTGGGCACTCGCTCACGTTCATCGCCCTGTTCAAACCAGCCCCAGCGCCGATGCTCCTCCGCGCCCCAGCGATCGCCTTCGGTTTTGGGCGACAAACCGGCGAGCACAGCGGCTTCCTGCCCGTCGAACCCTTCGACGCTGTAACAGCCCAGGGTACCGCTGACCCGAAATCTTGGCCGGGGGCTGCTTTGCAGGCAACTGCCGCCCAGGTGAGAGATCACGCCATTGGCGTGGGTCAGGGCCATAAAAAAGCTGTGGTCGATATCCGGATGCTGCGGGCTGCAAGTACGCTCGGCGTAAACCGACTGCACCGGGCCGAACAGTTGCAGCGCCTGATCCACCAGGTGGCTGCCCAGGTCGCGCATCCAGCCACCGCCGCTGGCATCGCCCACTGCACCGGGTGAAAAGCGTTCTACGAAGGATTCAAATCGGGCGACCTGCCCCAACGCACCGGCATCCATCAGTTTGCGTACGGTCAGAAAGTCCGAATCCCAACGCCGGTTCTGATACACGCTCAACAGCACGCCTTGACGCCGGGCCGCCTCCACCAGTTGCCGGGCCTGGGCGGTATCGGCGGCGAAGGGTTTGTCACTGACCACCGGCACGCCCAGCTCGATGGCCTGCAGCACCAATTGCGGGCGCCCCTGGAGGGTGGTCGAGATCACCAGCAGGTCCACACCGGCTTCGACCAGTTGGCCGAGGCTGTCATAGGCTTTGACGCCGGGGTATTCATTTGCCAGTAGCTGCCGGCGTTCAGGGGAACGGGTGACCACCCCGGCAAACGTGACACCGGGCAAGCTGGCGATAAGCGGAGCATGAAAAAAGCGGCCACCGTGGCCGAAGCCGACGAGTCCAATACGCATAAAACCTCCTGTTAACACTCAATCCCTGTGGGAGCCAGCCTGCTGGTGAAGACATCACTGCGATGTGCCTCAAACACCTCGGGGCCTGCATCGCTGGCAGGCCGGCGCCCACAGAAGATCAATCAAACCCGGCTATTGCGGGACCGGATCAACCGTAGAACCGCGGCCGCTCAGGCAACTCAACCTTCACAATCGCCCCGCTCTGCTGCGCTTCGATGCAGGCATCCGCCGCGACCGCTGCGGCAAACCCGTCCCATGCCGAAGGCCCGCCAACGCTCCCGGCCCGTACCGCGTCGATAAAGGCCTGCAGTTCGACGTCATAGGCCCCGATAAAGCGATCCTTCCAGTCCATCAAAATGGCGTTGGACAGCTTGGCCTCGCTGCGCAGTTGCACTTGTGACGGCTCCGGCAATTTGGCAATCCCGGTCTCCCCCACCACTTCACATTGAATGTCGTAGCCGTACTGGCAGTTCACAAACACTTCAACGTCGATCCGCGTGCCCTTGACGGTTTCCAGCAACACGATTTGCGGGTCGCGCAAGTGCGCCAGCGCCTTGCTGGTTTTTCGCGGGAACACCACTTGCACCGACACGTAATCGTCGTCGAGCAACCAGCGCAACACGTCCAGCTCATGGATCAGGGTGTCGGTGATCGCCATGTCGGTCTTGTAATTTTCACCCACCCGCGGGTTGCGGTGCGCGCAGTGCAGCATCAACGGCTCGCCGATCTGGCCGCTGTCGATCACGGCTTTGAGTGCACGATAGCCTTCGTCATACGGGCGCATAAAGCCGACCTGAACCAGACGCTTGCCATGGGCAACCTCAGCATCAACGATGGCCCGGCACCCGGCAGCCGTGACCGCCAGGGGCTTTTCACAGAACACCGGTTTGCCCGCCTTGATGGCCGCCAGCACAAACTCTTCGTGGCTCGGGCCCCAGGACGTCACCAGTACTGCGTCGACTTCTGGCGCATTGATCAGTGCATGACCGTCCGGATACACCTCGGCTGTCAGCCCCAACTCGGCCACGACCTGGGCCGCTTGCTGCAGATTGATATCGGTCACCGCCACGACCGTGCTGTTAAGCAGGGTCTGGCTGCAACGGCGAATGTGATCACGGCCGATGGCGCCCGTACCGATCACGCCCAGCTTCAAGGTTTGAGTGTTCAACGACATGTGCCTGCTCCTGTTGGATTTCTTGTCAGAGTTGGGTGATCAGTACTGCCGGG
>JBILYW010000575.1:0-2909 GCA_044377555.1 Pseudomonas sp. | reverse complement strand
AGGGCGCATCGGCCGGGTCGGCGTGCAATTGAAAGGGGGCACCCGGCGACTCATAGACCCAGGCCTGAATATCCAGTATCTGCCCGGGAGTGCTGAACTGCGGCGGCGCAAGGCGGCTCGGCCAGGGTAGCCAGCCACGATTGAGCAACAGCCACTGGCCGCTGGCCTGATCCTGAAACGGTTGCAGCAACTCGACACCGGCCTTGCCGTCGCGCACGCGGTTGTCTAGCAGCAGGCTGTGTTGCCCGTCGAAATGCCCGCGCAGCTGCACGCGGCGAAAGGCCGGTTCATCGGTACTCAGCAATTGCCCGACCGTCACCGGCGCGGCGGCCTGGCGCTGGGCATAACTGTCGAGCAATACGCGCTTTTGCTCGCCGCGGGCCAGCTGCCAGAAGCCCAAAAACACCAATAACGGCAGCAACGCCAACACCACCAGGGTGGGCGCGATGCCGGGGCGAAAGCGCGTCATGGGCGGCTCACAGTACGTACACAAACAAGAACAGGCCGAGCCACACCACGTCCACAAAGTGCCAGTACCAGGTCGCGGCCTGAAACCCGAACTGATGCTCGGCAGTGAAATGCCCGCGCACGATACGAATCAGCATCACCAGCAAAATCAGCGCACCGATGGTCACGTGGGCGCCGTGAAAGCCGGTGAGCATAAAGAACGTCGCGCCATACACCCCGGAACCCAGGGTCAGCCCCAGTTCCGTATATGCGTGGATGTATTCCTCGGCCTGAAACCCCAAAAACCCGATACCCAGCAATATCGTGAGCCCCAGCCAGAACTTCAGCGCCCCGCGATGGCCTTTGTTCAAGGCATGGTGAGCGATGGTGAGGGTGACGCTGGAAGTGACCAGTAACACCGTGTTGAGCAGCGGCAAGCCCCACGGGCTGATAGTGCCTTTGGGCGGCGGATACAGCGCAGGGTCGGGGGTATGCAGCAGCGGCCAGGCAAACTGAAAGTCAGGCCACAGCATGTGCGCCACCGCCTTGCTGCCTTCGCCACCCAGCCACGGGCCAGACAAGTGGCGCACATAAAACAGCGCGCCAAAAAACGCGATAAAGAACATCACCTCCGAAAAAATGAACCAGGTCATGCCCCAGCGAAACGAGCGGTCCAGCTGCGAACTGTAGAGGCCGGCCCGGCTCTCTTTGATGACTGCCCCGAACCAGCCGAACATCATGTACACCACGATCAGGGCGCCACAGAAAAAGATCAGCGGGCCGTGGGACTCTGGCCGCGCCGCCTTCAGATCGTTGAACCATGTCCCCAGGCCATACACCGTAACCAGCAGGCCCACCGTGGCAATGATCGGCCACTTGCTTTGCGCCGGGACGTAGTACTGATCGTGAGTTGCCATGGTGCATTCTCCTTATCGGACAGGCCGGTCAGCGTCCTTGCCGGCGACAGCGGCGACGGGCGGATGGCGAGCGGTGATGTCGAAAAGCGTGTAGGCCAGGGTCAGGTGTTTCACATCCTTGGGCATGGCACGATCGACGATAAAGCGCATCGGCATTTCGATCCGTTCACCCGGTTGCAGCACCTGTTGGGTAAAGCAAAAACATTCGGTCTTGTGGAAGTACTGGGCCGCTTCGGCGGGGGAAATGCTCGGCACGGCCTGCGCTGACATCGGGTGATCGGTGGGGTTGTAGGCGACGAACACCATCTCGTTAACCGCGCCGGGATTGACTACCAACTGATCGCCCTTGGGGTAAAACTCCCACACCATGTCTATGGCATTGGTGGACAAGAACTGCACCCGCACCTGTCGACTCGGGTCGACAACCTGCTCACCTTCGTATTGCCCGGCGGTCTTGCCATTGATGCCGAAGGCTCTGCACATCACGTCGTAAATCGGCACCAGCGCAAAGCCGAAGGCAAACATCACCACCACCATCAGTGACAGGCGCAGGACCAGGCGTTTGATGGGTGTTGAGTTGTTCACACTGACCTCCTTTAGAGGGGCTTTGGACCTTTCATTTGATTTCTGGTGGTGTCGTAAAGGTGTGATAAGGCGCGGGCGAAGGCACGCTCCATTCCAGGCCTTCGGCACCCTCCCAGGGCTTGGCCGGGGCCTTGGGCCCGCCGCGAATACATTTGATGACGATAAACAGGAACAAAAACTGCGTCGCGCCAAACATGAACCCGCCAATCGACGACACCATGTTGAAATCGGCAAATTGCAGGTTGTAGTCCGGAATCCGACGCGGCATGCCGGCCAGTCCCACAAAGTGCATCGGGAAAAAGGTCAGATTCATGCCCACAAACGACAGCCAGAAATGCAGCTTGCCCAGGGTTTCGTCGTACATATGGCCGGTCCATTTCGGCAGCCAGTAGTAGGTCGAGGCGAAGATGCCAAAGATCGCCCCCGGCACCAGCACATAGTGGAAATGCGCCACCACAAAATAGGTGTCGTGGTACTGGAAGTCCGCCGGGGCGATGGCCAGCATCAGCCCGGAAAACCCGCCAATGGTGAACAGAATCACAAAGGCCACGGCAAACAGCATCGGCGTCTCGAAGGTCAGCGAGCCTTGCCACATGGTGCTGACCCAGTTGAACACCTTGACCCCGGTCGGCACCGCGATGAGCAGCGTGGCATACATGAAGAACAGCTCGCCCACCAGGGGGATCCCCACCACAAACATGTGGTGCGCCCACACGATAAACGACAGGAACGCGATGCTGGCCGTGGCGTAGACCATCGAGGTGTAACCGAACAGCGGCTTGCGCGAGAAGGTCGGGATGATCGCGCTCACCGCCCCGAAGGCCGGCAGGATCATGATGTACACCTCGGGATGCCCGAAGAACCAGAACACATGCTGGAACAACACCGGGTCACCGCCACCCGCGGCGCTGAAAAAACTGGTCCCGAAGTGAATGTCCATCAACATCATGGTCACCACAC
>JBILYW010000082.1:0-8931 GCA_044377555.1 Pseudomonas sp. | reverse complement strand
CATTGCCTCGGCGCGACCGATAGCAGCAATATCGCGCCGGCCCATGGCAGCGAAATTCTCGGGCAATACCGCCAGTTGCGCACCGCCGTCAGCAGCCTCTTGCAGCAGATGCCGGGCCCGGGCCAGGTTGGCCAGCACATCGCTCTGGCTGACCATTTGAATCACTGCTAACGACATGGCGTATTCCTGATAAACGTGAACCTGCTGTGGGGACGGCAACGCTGGCAAGCCAGCTCTCACAGTGCTTTAGCTGCGGGCCATGCTACTCCTAGTGTTTCTCAAAAGGCTTGTCGAAGGTGATCTTCGGGTCATTCCATGGGCCTTGAATGCTGTATTGCACGCTGGCAAAACGGGACACCTGGTCACCGATCAGCTTGTTGAGCAAAAACATCGCCCCGCCTGCCGCCGGCCCGCCCACCAACAGCGCGGCAAGGGGCAGGTTGTTGGTCACCGGCAAGGTCACCAGCAGCTTGGCGCTGACCTGGTCGGTGATCATATTCAAGGTGCCATTGAGTTCCAGGTTAGTGGAAGGCCCGGTCATTCGAATCGGCTTACTGGTGGTGTATACGCCACTGCTGGAATTGAGCACGCCCTTGACCCGGTCGTAACTCAGACCTTTGCCGAACAGGTCGGAGAAGTCCAGGCGCAGACGACGGCCAATGGCGTTGAAGTTCAGCAGACCAAAAATGCGCAGCACCTGGGCGCTGCCATCGACCTCCACAAACTGACCTTTATTGAGCGAGGCGTCCAGAGTGCCGGAGAAACGCTTGAGGCCGATCCAGGCTGGAGAACCCGGCCAGTTACCATCAATGTCCACGTGAAAGTTTTCGCTGGTCACGCTCGGGGCAAAGCCCCAGTTCTTCAGTACATCGGCCAGATTGCCGCCACCGAGGCGGCCCTGATACCAGCTTTTGCTATTGCCCGCGACGCCCTCCCAGCCACCCGAGCCTTCGAGCAGCATGCCCTTGAGCCCCAGATTCAAACTGCTCAGGGTGATGCCCCGGCTGGTGGGGCGCACTTTGAGTGACCAGGCGCCCAGCAGGTCCGGCCCTTGGTAGAGTTGGCGAATGGTGACGTCCAGTGCCGGGATTTTACGCGGATCAACCGCGGCCAACGGGTCCGGCGCATTGTCGTCAGCCACTGCCTTGGGGTCGGGGGCGGGCAGTCGAATGCTCTGCATCGTGACTGCAATCGGCGCGCCTTGGGCATCCGGCAAAGTCACCGCACCGATGGCCTGCTTGCTGTCGAGTTGCAGCGCCCAGGCGGCCGCGTGGCGTTTCATAATCAAACGCACCTTATCCAGCTGGGTGCCGAAGGCAATCAACTTGCCGACTTTAAAGTCCGCACTGTTGAGCATTTGCTTGGCATTGCCGCCCGGGTCATTGCCGGCATAACGCTCCACCAGCGCCTGCCACGGGGCAACGTCCAGTTCCGACAACACACCGCGGATACGCAAGCCTTTGCTGGCGGGCAACACCGGGGTGCCATCGCCCAGGAACAGTTCGCCGCGCCCGTCTTCAAACTTGCCGTCGGGGGCGGCGAAGGTCAGGTTGGCCAGGTCGCCGTAGTCAAACCAGTAACGCCGCTCAGCCCCTTGCAGGGTCATGCGGAACACGCTATTGCGGGTTTCATTGGCTGCCAGACCAAAAGGCGCAGGCAAGTCCACCACTGCGCCTTTGAGGCTAGAGCTGACGCGTAGCTGGCTGTCAGCGCCGTCCAGGGTGAGCTGTAGTTGATAAGGTAAATCACCCGTCACCGGAATCGGCTGATTGAACTTGAGCCAGTCCGTGAGCTTTTTAACCCCGACCTGACCGCTGGCCACGACGCGGGTGCTCAGCCGGCCAGCCTTGCCGTCGGCAAAAATCTGCGCCGTGACCGGACGATCAAAGGCCCGTGCGCTGATGCCCTTGCCGGTCAGCCCCTTGGTGCTGTCAAAGCGGAAATCGCCCTTGAGCTGGGTCAGTTCCAGCTCAGGCTCGCTGAGTTTCAAACGCGCCTTGTCGGTCTTGAAGTCCACCAGGATTTTCGGCTCTTCACCCTTCTCCAGCGGAATATTCAGATCTACGCGCCCCTTGAGCGAACCCTCACCCTGCCAGCCGGCAAAGGTTTCGGCGGTGCCAATCGGCGCTTCCTGAAGGATTTTCAGGCCATCACCCAGCCCGCCATCAAAGTCACCGTCCAGATACAGGTGGCTGACCTTGCCGCTGGGCACATGGGGGATGCTGACGGCGACGTTGCGCACCTGGGTGTCGAGCAGCTGGCCCTTGCTGGCCATGATCCGCACACCGCTGTCTTCAATAAACACATCGCCCGAGACGTTGCGCACATGGGGCCAGCCGGGCTGGAACGCCAGTTCGGCACCATGCACTTTGAAGAACAGGCTGATATTGCGCGCCGCCGCAACGGCGTCGTGGCTCAACGAGCCCTGATACTGGAAAAAGCCCTCGTCTACCGCGCCCTTGATGATCGCCGTACTCAACCATTCGGTCAGTGCCGGGCTCAATACTTCTGGCAAGTATTTGGGAGTGAAGCGGCCGTCGCCATCAGTCAGGCCGACCCGCAGGTCCATGTAGTCTTCCCGGGAATGGTCGAGATGAATACGGATCAGGAAGTCAGCCGCAATCTTGCCCTCTTCGCCCAGCACTTTGATGTAGGGCGCAATCAGGGTGAAGGTGTCTTTATTCAGGGTCCAGCTCAGCAAGGCATTGGCTTGCAGGTAGTGCCAGGGCTTGGCGAAGATCGGGTCCAGGTGCAGCATGAAATCCTTGCTGTCCAGCCGCAGCTCACCCTTGCCCAGGTCGCCGCTGATCAGGCCGCTGACATTGCGCACAGCCGGCGCACCGTGGGTGGCGTTGAAACCGACCTGCTCCAGATTGGCCGCGAAGCTGAGTTTTTGATCATCCGTGGCCTGGGGCCGGTAATCGGCCAGGACATTGCGCAGCGTACCCGTGACCTTGAGCTGGTCGACGACCTTGGCCACACCCTCAGGCCAGGGCGCCAGCGAATCGAGCAACGGTGAGATCGGGGTCAGGTTCAAACGGTCGGCCTGCAAGTGCCAGCGTTCCTGCTCCTTGTCGGTGGCCGCGAACTGCTGCAGTTGCATGCGGGTTTCCCAGCGAGTCTTGCCCAGGTTCATGGCCAGTGAGTCGAGCACCACGGTGAAACCCTGTTTGCCCCGCTCAGCCCAGGCATGCAGTGCCAGGTTCTCGACGGTCTCGGGTTTGCGGGAGGCGTAAGCGCCGCTCAGCTTCGGCGCATTAAGGCGCGCCACCGCGCTCTTCACCGAGCCTTTGCTCCAGTTGAACCAGAGCTCGCCACCCGCTTTGAGCTCGGAGGCTGTCCAGGGTTGAATCAAGGAGGGAGGCAACCATTTGGCCCAATCGCTTTGCGGCAGGCTCACGTAGGCCCGCGCCGAGCCGTCACGCCAGTGACTGGCCTGGACCCGGGTTTTCAGGCTCAGCGCTACCGGCTGGCCATCGGGCAAGGTCAGTCGCGCATCCAGACGCTGGTCGGAGGGACCGACGTCGAGCGTCAACCCCACATAGGTAAAGGTCAGCGGCGCTTGCTTGTACGGTTCGAGGGTCACCTGGCTGTCGAGCACAGACAACCGCGCCACGCGTTGCAGTTGATTGAGCAACTGCTCAGGGTCCAGTGGCTGGTCGTCCTGAACCGGCAGCCCTTCGAGGGTCCACTGGCCGTGCTCGTTCTGGCGCAAGCTCAGTTGCAGGCCATTGAGCTGTATGCGGGCGATGTGAATATCGCGATTCAACAGGCTGGCCCACACATCGGGCACCACCTGCACTTCATCCAGGCGCAGGGCGCTGTTGCCCTCGCCGATCATCACGTCGTGGGCCAGCAACACCGGCGCCATGCCACTCCAGCGCCCTTCAAGGCTGCCAATGGTCAATGGCATGCCCAAGGCCTCGCGAGCCTTGGTCTGGACCTCTACCCGGTATTCAGCAACCAGGGGCGTGAGTTCGCGGCCCAGGCTGACGTACAACGCCGTCAGCACCAAAACAAGGGCACAGAGCCCCAGTCCCCAGCGGGTCAGCGCGGCAAAAAAGCGTGTCAGACGCTCCATGTCAGGTGGCCCCTTCAGTAATGATCGCAGGGGCTGAATACAGCCCCTTTCTAACGCTATACAGCGCCTGCAACTTCAGAGCAGCACCACGTCGTATTGTTCCTGGGAATACATGGTTTCGACCTGAAAACGAATCGTGCGCCCGATAAACCCTTCCAGCTCCGCGACGTTGCCCGACTCTTCGTCCAGCAAGCGATCGACCACTTTCTGGTTGGCCAGCACCCGATAACCGGTGGCCTGATAAGCCCGGGCCTCGCGCAGGATTTCACGGAAGATTTCATAGCAGATGGTTTCGGGGGTTTTCAACTTGCCCCGGCCCTGGCAGCACAGGCACGGCTCGCACAGCACCTGTTCCAGGCTCTCGCGGGTACGTTTGCGGGTCATCTGCACCAGGCCCAACTCGGTAATCCCGATGATGTTGGTTTTGGCGTGATCGCGTTCAAGCTGTTTTTCGAGCGTGCGAATGACCTGACGCTGGTGCTCTTCATCTTCCATGTCGATGAAGTCGATGATGATGATCCCGCCCAGGTTGCGCAGGCGCAGTTGCCGGGCAATGGCGGTGGCCGCTTCGAGGTTGGTCTTGAAGATGGTTTCTTCAAGATTGCGATGGCCCACAAATGCGCCGGTATTGACGTCGATGGTGGTCATGGCTTCTGCCGGGTCCACCACCAGATAGCCGCCGGATTTGAGTGGCACTTTACGGTCCAGTGCTTTCTGGATCTCGTCTTCTACGCCGTACAAGTCAAAAATCGGACGCTCGCCTGGGTAATGCTCAAGACGATCGGCAATTTCGGGCATCAGTTCGGCCACAAACTGCGTGGTTCTCTGAAAGGTTTCGCGCGAATCAATGCGGATTTTCTCGATCTTGGGGCTGACCAGATCGCGCAGTGTGCGCAGTGCCAGGCCCAGGTCTTCATAGATCACGGTCGGCGCGCCAACGGTTTTGATCTGAGCCCCGATCTGGTCCCACAAACGGCGCAGGTATCGGATGTCCATCAGGATTTCATCCGCCCCGGCACCTTCGGCCGCCGTGCGCAGGATAAAACCGCCGGCTTCCTGGATGCCTTCCAGGGCCACACAGTCGCTGACCACCTTTTTAAGGCGCTCACGCTCGGCTTCGTCTTCGATCTTCAGCGAAATGCCAACATGGGCCGTGCGCGGCATGTACACCAGATAGCGCGAAGGAATCGACAGTTGAGTCGTCAGACGCGCGCCCTTGGACGCAATCGGGTCCTTGGTGACTTGCACCACCAGGCTCTGGCCTTCATGTACCAGCGTGCTGATGCTTTCAACGGCCTGGCCTTCGCGCAGGGAAATCTCGGAGGCATGAATAAAAGCCGCGCGATCCAGACCGATATCGACAAAGGCGGCCTGCATGCCGGGCAAAACCCTGACAATCTTGCCTTTGTAGATGTTGCCCACAATGCCCCGGCGCTGGGTACGTTCGACATGCACCTCTTGCAGAACACCGTTCTCTACCACCGCCACGCGCGATTCCATCGGCGTGATGTTGATCAGGATCTCTTCACTCATGGCTGGGTCTCGTTCAGGCGTCATCACATTAGTGCCACGTCTCGTAGGTGCGGTATTCAGCGCACGGTAAGGTTTTGCCAACAGGGTATGCCGAAATGCCCCAGCAGTTCTGCGGTTTCGCACACAGGCAAGCCCACGACGGCGGAATAACTGCCATTAAGGCCCGCCACAAACACCGCTGCCAACCCCTGAATGGCGTAACCACCAGCTTTATCCTGCGGCTCACCGCTGGCCCAGTACAGGCTGGCTTCTTGTGTACTGATGTTGCGAAAGCGCACCCGGCTGCTGACCACTCGGGTTTCGCAGCGCCCGGCCTCAACAATGGCGATGGCGGTCAACACTTCGTGCTCTCGACCAGACAGCGCCATGAGCATAGCCAAGGCGTCGGCCTCGTCGACCGGTTTACCGAGAATGCAGTCATCAAGCACCACGGCCGTGTCGGCCCCCAGTACGCAATACCCGCTGTCAGGCATTGCGCTGGGCAACTGTTGACGTCCGGCCAGGGCCTTCTCGCGCGCCAGGCGCTCGACATAGGCCATCGGGGACTCATTCGGAAGGGGGGTTTCGTCAATGGCGGCACTGACTGTTTGGAACGGCACGCCGATTTGAGTCAGTAACTCGCGTCGGCGTGGTGAGCCAGAGGCCAGAAAAAGCGAAGTCATCGAGACATCTCCCTGTCAAAGTGCACAAACCAGGAAATGGCTCGCGATCCGGTTAATTGATTTTAAAGCGTCTGCACAACCCGCGAAGCCCGTAGCTGATCCAAGGCCAGAGCAGTGCACTGACCAGCGCCGGCAACACCAGCGCCAGGGTTGGCTGGCGGTTCCCGGTCAAGGCACTGAGCCACAGCTGAACGAGCTGGGCCAGACCGAAAATCACCAGCAGCACCAGGCATTGCTGCCACATCGGGAATACCCGCAGACGCTGTTGAAGCGACAACACCAGGAAGGTGATCAGCGTCAGCGTCAGGGCGTTCTGCCCCAGCAAGGTGCCGTACAGCACATCTTCGGCAAGCCCCAGGCACCAGGCCGTGAGCATCCCCACTTTGTGCGGCATGTACAAGGCCCAGAAAGCCAGCAGCAAGGCCAGCCAGAGCGGGCGCAGGATTTCCATGAACTGCGGCATCGGTGAGATGCTGAGCAACAGGCCGATGGCAAACGTCAGCCAGATAAGCCAGCTGT
Source organism: Pseudomonas sp. (assembly GCA_044377555.1). GTDB lineage: Bacteria > Pseudomonadota > Gammaproteobacteria > Pseudomonadales > Pseudomonadaceae > Aquipseudomonas. The sequence continues at coordinate 2,136 of JBILYW010000082.1, read as the reverse complement.
TACTCGAACGCGTACTCGCCATTATTGCCTCTCCCGGGTAGTGGCCGGCACAGCGGCTGGCGGCCTGGCTGCGGCGGGGGTTGCAACTGGCGCAGGTTTTTTCACAGCCTTGGGATCAGTGGCCACCGAAGCAGGAGCCACGACGGGCGCAACTACCGGAGCAGGAGCGACCGGCTTGGGCACAGTTGCCGGGATAATCGGCGGTGCTTCACCGTTCTGCTCGGCCTCCTGGGCCTTGGCGGCATCGTTGGCGCGTTCTTCCGGGGTTCGGCTATCGCTGAACACCAGCAGCAGGTAGCGACTGCGGTTCAAGGCCGCCGTCGGAATCGCGCGCACAATGGCAAACGGCTGGCCCGAGTCGTGAATCACTTCCTTGACGGTCGCCACCGGGTAACCGGCCGGGAAGCGTTGCCCCAGGCCCGAGCTGACCAGCAAGTCGCCTACCTTGATATCGGCGGTGTCCGCCACATGGCGCAATTCCAGACGTTCGGGGTTGCCCGTACCGCTGGCAATCGCACGCAAGCCGTTACGATTCACCTGCACCGGAATGCTGTGGGTGGTGTCGGTGAGCAGCAATACACGCGAGGTGTAAGGCATCAGCTCAACCACTTGCCCCATCAACCCGCGTGCATCGAGCACCGGTTGCCCCAGCACGACGCCGTCGCGCTCACCCTTGTTGATGATGATGCGATGGGTAAACGGGTTGGGGTCCATACCGATCAGCTCGGCCACTTCAACCTTTTCGTTGACCAGTGCGGACGAGTTCAACAACTCGCGCAGGCGAACGTTCTGCTCGGTCAAGGCGGCAAGCTTTTGCATGCGGCCCTGAAGCAGGAGGTTTTCGGTTTTGAGTTTCTCGTTTTCAGCCACCAGCTCGGTACGACTACCGAATTGACTGGCCACACCCTGCCACAAGCGCTGCGGCAAATCGGTGACCCAGTAGGCCTGCATCAGCACCAGCGACATCTGGCTGCGCACGGGCTTGAGCAACGTGAAGCGAGCGTCCACCACCATCAGCGCGACCGATAGCACGACCAGCACCAAAAAGCGCACGCCCAATGAGGGGCCTTTGGAAAAGAGCGGTTTAATAGGCCGCTCCTCCGGGGCAAGTGTTCAATTTATTCATACGGCTTCAAGCGGCCTGGATGAAGATTGACAGAAGATAAACGCCAAAAGGCAGCACTGCAAAGTGCTACCTTCTGGTGATAACCATAGGACTGCACCACGCGATCTTATTCGCTGGAAAGCAGGTCCATCGTGTGTTTATCCATCATTTCCAGCGCACGGCCACCGCCACGCGCAACGCAGGTCAGCGGGTCTTCGGCAACAATCACCGGCAGACCGGTTTCCTGAGCCAGCAACTTGTCGAGGTCACGCAGCAAGGCGCCACCACCGGTCAGTACCAGGCCACGCTCGGCGATGTCCGAAGCCAGTTCTGGCGGAGACTGTTCCAGCGCGCTCTTCACTGCCTGAACGATGGTTGCCAGGGACTCTTGCAGAGCCTCAAGCACTTCATTGGAGTTCAGGGTGAAGGCACGTGGCACGCCTTCTGCCAGGTTACGGCCGCGCACGTCGACTTCACGGACTTCGCCACCCGGGAAGGCTGTGCCGATTTCGGTCTTGATGCGCTCAGCCGTCGACTCGCCAATCAGGCTGCCGTAGTTACGGCGCACATAAGTGATGATCGCCTCGTCGAAGCGGTCGCCGCCGACCCGTACGGACTCGGCGTAAACCACACCGTTCAGGGAGATCAGGGCGATTTCAGTGGTACCACCACCGATATCGACAACCATCGAGCCGCGTGCTTCTTCAACCGGCAAGCCGGCGCCGATGGCAGCAGCCATTGGCTCTTCGATCAGGAACACTTCACGGGCACCGGCACCGAGTGCCGACTCACGAATGGCGCGACGCTCTACCTGAGTCGATTTGCAAGGAACGCAAATCAGAACGCGAGGGCTTGGCTGCAGGAAGCTGTTTTCATGCACCTTGTTGATGAAGTACTGCAGCATCTTTTCGCAAACGCTGAAGTCGGCAATAACGCCGTCTTTCATCGGACGAATGGCAGCGATGTTGCCCGGTGTACGGCCGAGCATGCGCTTGGCCTCGGTGCCAACGGCAACGACACTTTTCTGGTTA